>DATKYL010000268.1:0-13174 GCA_035528515.1 Acidobacteriota bacterium
ATGATCATGGGAGCGCTTCATGCGCGCATGGGAAACCGCGACGAAGCCCGGGCCATCATCAGCCGGTTGCAGGAGAGAGCCACCGAACGATACGTACCGCCGATGGCCTTTGCCCTCGTGTGCTTCGCTCTCGGCGAAACCGATACCGCATTCGACTGGCTGGAAAAAGCATACGCAGAACGTGACGGATATCTGATCAGCATAAGGTCGGATCCGGCCACCGATCCGATCCGCGACGATCCCCGGTATCGGTCTCTGTTGAAGCGAATGGGGCTGGATCAATGAACGGAAGAGGAGATCATCAATGAAGAAGTCGTTCGGCCCAAAACCTCTGATTCACCCGACACCGGTTTGGGTTGTGGGAACCTACGACAAGAACGGGGCACCAAACGCGATGACGATTGCCTACGGCGGCATCTGCTGCGGTCAGCCGCCGTGCGTTACGGTCTCACTCCGCAAGGCAACCTACTCCTACGGGAGCATCCTGCACCGGAAGGCTTACACCGTGAATGTTCCATCGCAGGCGCAGATCGCCGAGGTCGATTACTTTGGCATCGCCACGGGAAGAACCGATGACAAATTCGCCGCCACCGGTCTCACGCCGGTGAGGAGTGACTTCGTCGATGCTCCGTATATCGCCGAGTTTCCCCTTGTTCTCGAGTGCCGGCTGATCCACTCGTTCGAAATCGGCCTGCACACACAGTTTGTCGGGGAAATCGTCGACGTCAAGGCCGACGAGAGTGTCCTCGGGGCCGATGGATTCCCGGATGTGACCAAAGTCAGGCCTATCGTCTACACCCCCTCGTGTAAGACCTACTTCGGAATCGGCGACTACCTGGGGAAGGCGTACGGGGTCGGGAAGAAATTCATGAAATGACGGTGCCCGTCGGGGTAGCGCGCCCCACTGCCGCCCGCTGGGCAGAGTGACGCCGACGCCGGCTACTGGACGGCCGCCTGATTCGCGATAGAATCATTGCCCCGTCGACACGGGGGCTACCTTAGCCCCGCGAGACGCTCTCTGCAGATCGAGGCCGAACCATGATTGGCCAGACGATTTCCCACTACACCATCACCGCCAAGCTCGGCGCCGGCGGGATGGGCGAAGTCTACCTCGCGACCGACACCACGCTTGATCGCCCGGTGGCACTCAAGTTCCTCCCTGAATCGCTGCAACGCGATTCTGAGGCGCGCGAACGGTTGATCCGGGAGGCGAAAGCGGCGTCAAAGCTGAACCACCCCAACATCCTCACGATCCATGCCGTCGAGGAAGCAGACGGGCGCGACTTCATCGTAATGGAGTTCGTCGAGGGGCAGCCTCTCAAAGAGCTAATCGCCGGCGGTGATCTCGACATCTGCCGTATCATCGAAACGGCGATCCAGATCGGTGAGGGCCTGGCCGCAGCGCACGAAGCGGGCATCGTTCACCGTGACATCAAATCCGACAACATCATCGTCTCCGCGAAGGACAAGATCAAAATCATGGACTTCGGCCTCGCCACCTGGCGCGGCGCAACCCGGCTGACCCAGGAAGGCTCCACTGTCGGCACCATGGCGTACATGTCGCCTGAGCAGGCGCAGGGACGACCGGTCGATCACCGTTCCGACCTGTGGTCGTTGGGCGTGGTCCTCTATGAACTCGTGACCCGGCGCATGCCGTTCACCGGCGACCATCAGGCCGCCGTCACCTACGCGATCGCCAACGAGACACCGCATCCCCTCGAGCGCTACAGCGCCGATGTGCCGGAGGGGCTGCAGCACATTGTCGGCAAGTGTCTGGCCAAGGACCGGGATGAACGTTACCAGTCGGCCGCCGACTTGGTGGCCGACCTGCGGGCGCTGCGGCGCTTCAGCTCGGTCGGCGGCAAGCCTCCCCGGCAGCGTGCGCGCAAGCGCTCGGGGCTCATCGCCACACTCGTGGTGCTGGGCGTCGCCGTCATCGCCGCAACCGTCGCGCTGATGCCGCGCCTGTTCGCACCAACGGAGACCGCCACCGAGACAGAACGCAAGATGCTCGCGGTGCTCCCGTTCGAAAACCTCGGCGAGGAGGACGATGAGTACTTCGCCGACGGGATCACCGAGGAGATCACGGCGCGCCTCGCCGGTATCGGCGGTATGGGTGTCATCGCGCGGACCAGCATCCTGCAGTACAAGGGCACGCAGAAGTCCATTCAGCAGATCGGCCGTGAATTGGGTGTCGACTACATCCTCGAGGGCACGATCCGCTGGCAGAAATCGCCGGACGCCCCGGACCGTGTCCGGGTCACACCGCAGCTAATCAGTGTGAGCGACGCGACCCATCTGTGGGCCGATGTCTACGATGAGGTCTTAACGGGGGTGTTTCAGGTGCAGGGGGATATCGCCGCCAAAGTCGTAGACGCACTCAATCTCACGCTGCTGGAACCACAGCGCGCGGCTCTCGCCCAGGCACCGACTGACAACCTCGAAGCCTACGATGCCTTTCTGCGTGGGAATGAGTTCTTTAATCAGGGTTTTACGATTGAGAACCCGATGCGCCTGGCAGCGCAGTTCTACCGGAAGGCAATCGCGCTCGATCCCGACTTTACCGCGGCCCAGGCACGTTTGGGACGGGCATACATCGAACTGTACTGGCACCAGGGTCAGCAGCCCGAATTTCTGGCGCAAGCCGATTCGGCGCTGGCGCGTGCGATTGCGCGCGATCCCGATCATCCCGATGTGCAGTTGGCGCGCGGTTCATACTACTATCACGCCGGCGAATTCGATCGGGCGCTCGAGATGCTCACCGACGCAAGGCAGCAGTTCCCCAACAGCAGCGATATTCTCGCCGAGATCGGATACGTGCTGCGTCGTCGGGGAAATATGCACGACGCCGCGGCTGTCCTCGTGCATGCGGTTGAACTTGATCCGCGAGCCGCGGCCAAGATCGGCCTCCTCGCGGACACATATGGACGCATGCGCCGCTACGCCGAAGCCAGACGCTGCGCCGAGGAAGCCATTGCCGTGGCACCCGATGTCGAGCTGCCGTATGCAATGGGCGCCTGGCTTCACATCATGGAAAACGGCGACACCGCGGCGGCCCGACGCGTCGCCAGTGACGCCCGGCGCGTGACCACCCGCACTCCGGCATTCACTCAGATCTGGGTGTTGATATACCGCCTGATCGGCGACAATCAGGCGGCGTTGGCCGTACTCCCCGCCGGCTTCCCCGGGAGCCCGGGCTTTGCGTACATCGAGTCCGCCGCGATCTACGCCGACCTGGGTGACACCAACCGCGCCCGCGCCTGCTACGACACCGCCCGTGTCGTCACGGAGGAGTACGCGCACTCACGGCCGAACAACGCCCTCGCCCACAACGACCTGGCAACCATCTACGCAGGCCTCGGTTTAGCGGACATGGCGCGAAACGAGCTGCGAATCGTCGACAGTCTGGCCCCGCTCGCGCAAGACTACATCTCCAACGTCGAACTCGCGAGCAACGTGGCGCGCGTCTACACGATGATTGGTGACTATGAGCCGGCGATTGACCGCCTCGAACTGCTTCTCGACTCTCCCGCGATGATGTCCCGGCAGACGATCCGTCTCAACCCTTTCTTCCGTGACCTGCGCGATCACCCACGGTTCCAGGAACTCGCGAGACGCGCGGACAGGGTTTTCTGACGTGATGCGGACTGCTTTCGGCCACGTTCTCGCCGCGTTTCTGCTCGGCCTTTTCCACCCAGCAATCGGGCCTGCGCAAACAGTCGACACGACCGATCTGCCACCTCATGCCGCGGCAGGCCGCACCTACATGGTCGCCGCCGATCATCCGCTTGCCTCCGCCGCCGGGGCTCGGATCCTGGCGGCGGGCGGCAACGCGTTCGACGCCGCGGTGGCGGTCTCGTTCGCGGCGGGTGTCGTGCGCCCCTACTCAACCGGACTCGGTGGGGGTGGATTCGCCCTGCTGAAGACCGCCGGTGGGACACCGGTTGTCATCGACTTCCGGGAATGCGCCCCGGAGGCGTGCACCGCGGATCGTTATCTTGACGGCGAGGGAAATCCTATCCCCCGCAAGACGGTGCACGGGCCGTGGGCGGCCGGTGTCCCCGGCACTCTCAAAGGCGCTACCTACATTCTGGAGCATTTCGGCACGATGTCGCTGCCCGAGGTCATCCAACCCGCCCTCGAACTGGCCGAAAGCGGCTTCCCCGTGGATCAGCACACCCACGAGGCGATGGTCACCCTCGCGGAACGAATGCAGGGCCATCCGGGCTACCCGACCAGATTCGCCGAACTCTATCAGACCTTTCTTACCAACGGCGAGCCGTATGCCATAGGCGATACCCTGCGCCGGCCGCGTCTGGCCGAAACGTTGCGCCTGATCGCCGACGGCGGCCCCGATGTTCTCTACGCGCCGGAAGGATCTCTTCACCGTGCTCTCGTTGACCACATGCACCAAAGCAACGGGCCGCTGACATCGGCGGACCTGGCGGGCTATGAACTGGTCGTCCGTGAGCCGCTCGCGGGGCGGTTCCGGGAGTATGAGACATGGACCATGCCGCCCCCGTCCTCCGGCGGCGCCGTGATCAGCGCGGTCCTCAATGCTGTCGAGCGATTTGAGCGCACCGCCCCAGATCGCGGTGACGCAAACGAACTCTGGCCGCATTTCCTGGTCGAGTGTTTCAAGCATTCCTTCGCCGATCGAGCCAGCGGCCTCGGTGACTGGGACTTCGACTCGACCGGCCGGATTCACCGCGCGATCAAACAGATGACTGATACCAGTGCGGCGGCGCAGATCGTCCGGGATTTCGACCCCGACCAAACCCGTGAATCGGACCACTACGGTACAGTTACAGTACCGGATGACGGCGGCACCTCTCACTTCTGCGTGATTGACGCGGCGGGAAACGCGGTCGCCTGGACCGAAACGATCAATCTGGAATTCGGTTCGTACGAGATCATCCCGGGAACAGGAATCATTCTCAACAACGAACTGGACGATTTCTCGGTCACCGCCGGCGCCGCCAACCGGTACGGGCTTGTCCAGTCAGAGATGAACCTGATCGGCCCGGGCAAACGTCCACTCTCCTCGATGTCGCCGACGATCATCACCCGCGATGGGCATCCGGTGCTGCTGATCGGCGGGTCGGGCGGACCTCGGATCATCACTGGAACGCTGCACGCCCTGCTCAATATCCTCGAGTTCGGGCTGCGCGCCGATCGCGCGGTGACCGCCCCCCGTTTTCATCATCAATGGCAACCGGATATTGTGCGCGTGGAACCCGGGCTCGACAGCGCAGTCCTCACCGGACTCATGCGACGCGGGCACAGGGTAGAGGAGTACCCCTCATCGCCCGGCATCGTCCAACTGATCGATTGCCGCGACAGTGTTCTGATCGGCATCTCTGATCCACGCAAGGGCGGTCGCCCGGCCGGCAGGTAGCGCGTGCCCGCGCAGGCCCGGACATCCTGTCCAATGAGACGGCTCAGGTCGGTGGGTGATCCGGGGTCTGGTCGGACTCGATCAGGCTGCCGATCGTCGACTCAGCCGGCCATTCGATGAGCGGCCCGATCCCCACCGGCAGAGAATGGGTCGATTTTCTCCAGCGCGACACGAGATCCCCGACGGTCCATTCTCCCAGGTCGGGAGCGGGACAGTAACGGATATGGCGATGGAAGCGTTTGCGCGCCAGCGCGCCGATCACGGCTAACTCGTCGGTCAGGCGGACGACCAGACGCCATGGGATGACGAGACGGTTGGAGAGACGCACGGTCGTGATTCCCTCGGGGAACTCTGGACCCGACCCGAGAACCGCACGCACGATCGCCACCAGCGCCCGTTCCTGCGATTCTGTCGGAATGGCTTGGTCCGGCCATTTCGGCATAAACGCTTGGCGATGCTGCCAGACGAACGCAATCTCCGCACCGAGGAAGACGAGGAGCCAACTGACGAACATCCAGAGAAGCAGGAGGGGGATCTGAGCGAGGAATCCCCAGGCCTCCCGAAAGGTGGCCGAGGCGAACTGAAAATTAAGATATAGGCCCTGCGCGATCTGCCAGAGGATACCGGCGATCACGCCTCCCAATAGGGCGGCGCGCAGCCGCACCGGTCCCGACGGCACCAGGTAGTAAATCGCCGAAAGCACGATCCAGGTAGCAACATACGGAATCACCCGGAACACGATCGGCAGATTCACGAGCCAGCCATGCAACCAGGCGCCCGCGCTTCCGATCTCCGTCAAACGTTCGATCCAGATCCGCGACTGTGCCTCGGCCAGCGCGCCCGAAGCCAGAGTGATCCCCACAAGGACCGGGGCAATTACGACCGCGAAGGGATAGATTAGAAACAACGACTTCCAGAGCGGACGACGGCCGCGCACGACCCAGATATCATCGCAATCGTGCTCCAACTGCATGAGTGCGAAGAGGCCGGCGATCACAACTCCGATCAGGCCGAGATACCCGAACGCCACGAAGTCCATCTTGTCCATCGCCGCAACCAGTTTGTCGGCCAGATCGGGCGCGGTCGGTGCCAGGCGCCGCTTGAGCCAGCCAATCAGGAGATTCTCGCCCCCAAGATGTGAGGACGCCGCCAGCCCCAATGCCCCCAACGGCACGAGATGCAACAGCGAAAGGTAGGTCATGTACCCGGCACGAACCCAAACGCGATCTCCGATCATGCCGCGCACAAGCGTCCCGAATAGACGCAGCAGCGTTATCCCACCTCCGCGGCACCCGAATAGTCGGTGCCAGAGACGCGACTCCCAGTCATAAAGGCGACGAAATATCATCTTTCAATCGAACGCAGACGAACACCCTGCCTCCCGATTGCCAAGGTAGGATAGCATACGCAGGCTGCGGTAGCGAATCCTGACATCGGTGCGATTACGTACATCATGTGCGATCACACGCGCGCAGACCGAGAGGGACGCATCGTCTCGCGCGCCGATCGACGTCAGGAAGACACGCGTTTTCGTTCTGAAATCTGACGCGCGCACGCGCGCATGACGACGTGGTGGTGGCTGGTATATTTGTCGCGCGGGACAGACGCGCACACAACTCTCTGCAACGAAACGATAAACTGCGAGTGGAGAATTCAGCATCTCACGACACTCTTTGATTCCAGGACCTTTTCCTGAGGTTAAAGTAGAATGTTATCGCTGCAACATGTTGCCCCGGAGACAGAAGGTAGGAGCACATTCATCGGCGGTGAAAAGCGCTTGACTTAGACCCGTCCGAAGAGCCAATGTAGGCGTGTAAACTCGTTGTCTTCTAACGTCTTATCTCGATGTTGGCAATGTTGACGACGGTATGAAATAGCTTGAGGGACAACGGAATAGAAGCTCGCTCAATTGTTGAAAACTGATCGACTCGGCGCCACGGCTGCCGCCTAATCGCTTACACCGCAGTCGATTGATAGGTTTTGCCCATGTGGAGAACCATGTGGGTAAACAGTGGCAAGGACAGCCCCTTCTGATACGGCGTGCCCCCCACCGGGCAGCCGCGAGACGTATTTGGCGATGGAGACTGACAGCAAGAAGATCTGGGAACCATGCCTGGCATACATCGAGAACCACCTCTCCGCAGAGAGCTTTCACACTTGGCTGAGGCCGATTCACTTGGTATCCGCCGAGGGTGAGTGTGTTATCCTCGGCGCCCCCAACAAGTTTGTGGCCGACTGGGTACGGTCGCGCTATACCTCGTTGATCGACGAGGCGTTGCGCACGGTGACTTCCCGGCCCTGGCAGCACCGAGTTGAGGTCAACCGAAACGGCGCCGACCCCTCCCTCGCCGCCCTACCTGTGCCCGTTGACGATGCCCTGGCTCCGTCGGCCGCGCCGGCCGTAGCCGTCACGCAGCGGTCTCTCTCCGATGCCCGCGCCCGCGCCCAGCTCAATGCGCGCTTTACATTTGCGAATTTTGTCGTCGGCGAATCGAACCAGTTGGCGCACGCGGCGGCGATGGCCGTAGCCGAGATGCCCGGCCGCACCCGGTACAACCCCCTATTCATCTACGGATCGGTGGGGCTGGGAAAGACCCATCTCGCCCAGGCGATCGGCAACACCCTCCTGGAGAACGACCCGACTGCCAGCGCACTTTATGTCACTTCGGAGAAATTCACGAACGATTTCATCGACTCGATCTCCAAGCGCTGCACCTCCGAGTTTGTGGCGCACTACCGGTCGGTCGATGTCCTCCTGATCGACGACATCCAGTTTCTGGCAGGCAAAGAGTCGACGCAGGAGCAGTTTTTCCACACTTTCAACACTCTCCACCAGAACGGCAAACAGGTGGTCCTGACCGCCGATCGCCCACCGAGGGAAATCAAGTGCCTCGAGGAACGCCTCTTGTCCCGCTTCCAATGGGGGCTCGCCGCGGACATCCGCCCGCCTGATTTCGAGACGCGGGTCGCGATCCTCCAGAAGAAGCTGGAGGGCGAGGACATCGTCCTCCCCGAGGATGTTCTGGTCTATATCGCCCGCAGCGCCCATGCGAATATCCGGCAGCTTGAGGGGGCTCTGGTCCGCCTGATGGCAGTTACGTCGCTCAGCGGGACGACCGTCACGCTGGAGACCGCCCAGGACCTGCTGAGGGACACCCTCTCGCCGGCCCGTACGCCGATCACGGTGAAAGCCATCATGGCGGCCGTGACGCGCTTCTTTGGGGTGCCAGAGGCGGTCCTGACCTCGAAACGCCGCACCCAGGACGTCGCCACGGCCCGGCAGGTCGCCATGTACTTGGCGCGTACCCTTACCAGTCAGTCCCTGAAGACGATTGGTGCCGAGTTTGGGGGGCGCGACCATTCCACCGTGATCCATGCCGTCAATGTCGTCCGGGATGGGATCAAACGGGACGCTGAGCTGAAGCTGCGGGTCGATCAGACCATCAGCGCGTTGTACGGCACCAGTTGAGGGGACTTATCACCCGGCACCTTACACCAAGAGGCGGTGACGAACACCCCGGCATGACCCTGGGGATGAGTGTGGGAGAATCATGTTGACTGTCCTGTGAAATGGTGGATACCATCATTCTGCCGTCGGCGGACGTGGAAAGTCAGCAGGTTAACAACACCGCTGTTTCTCGGGGCTTCATGACTAAACCTCACAGAGTGAGGACGTTAAAGCGTCACCCAAGTGTTATCCCCACGTTCCACGGTATTATGATGATTGTTTCTTTATTATTGTATTTCAGATCTTATAAAAGGTGCGGATAAGATTCGACCCCGATAGGAGTTGTTTCCCATGAAGTTCACTGTCAGCCGCGATCTTCTGTCTTCCAGACTTCAGACCATTCTGGCGGTTGTCTCGACCCGCACCACATTGCCGATTCTTGGAAATGTCCTGATGAAGGCCGACGGTGACTATCTGTCGCTGGCGGCAACGGATTTGGATATCTCCGTCGCGTGCACCCTGTCGGCACAGGTGACCAAGGCGGGAACGACAACGGTTCCGGCTCGGATGCTGGCGGAAATGGTGCGTGAGCTGCCCGACGAGGATGTGAACATCGCGGTGGCTAATCACCGGATGGAGATCAAATCCGGCCGCGGCGTCTACCGGATCAGCGGTATGTCACCGGAGGAATTCCCCCGCCTGCCGGCGCCGCCGCCCGCGGAGGGTGTAGCGATTCCGGCGGACCGGTTGAAGCTGGTAGCGCAGCGTACGATGTATGCGGCCTCGACCGACGATACCCGTCCCGCCTTGAACGGCATCTTGTGGCAGGGGAACGGCGAAACAACACATGTTGTTGCGACCGACGGTCACCGCTTGGCACGGGTGACGCTCCCGGAACCGCGGCTGAAAGATGTGCCGAGCGAACTCATCATCCCGCCCAAGGCACTCTCCCTGGTTCTGAAAATCATCGGCGACGATACCGAAGAGGTCACGGTGATCTTCGGTGAGAAGAACATCGTCTTCCGGGTCGCGGATATCACCATTACCTCACGTCTGATCGAAGGGCCGTACCCGAATTATCAACAGGTTATCCCCAGTGGGAATGACAAGATCCTCACCGTCGACAACGAAGTTCTGGCGGCGGCGGTCCGGCGCGTGGCGGTCCTCTCCAACTCGTTGACGCATCAGGTCCGATTCGCGATCACGAAAGACACGATCGAATTGTCTGCCACCAACCAGGATGTCGGTGGCGAGGCGCGGGAAACGATCAGTTGTCGGTACGACAAGGACGATCTCGAGATCGGCTACAACGCCAACTACATCCTCGAAATACTCAAGAATTTCGCACCCGGTGACGTGGTGTTTCGACTGGGCACCTCGATCTCCGCAGGCCTGATTGAGTCAGCCGATGAGGCGCGTCGCGACGAGTATCTGTGCCTCGTCATGCCGTTACGACTGGCCGACTGACAAGGCGCCTTGGGCGCGCATAACCCGTTTTTGGACAATGGGTTATAATGCCTCTCCGCAGCAAAAACCGCTTGCGGATCCGCGAATCTCTTTGTAAACTATAGACTTAGCCGGGTTTGCCGCCCGGTGGAAAGGCGTATACCCGTGGGTAAGCCGACGCTGATAGCCGAGATCCTGCGGGCGCGTTTGAACGCTCTCGGCGTCACCAGACGTATCCAGGAAGCGTCGGTGGGTACCGTCTGGGAAGAGTTGGTCGGCCCCGATATTTCGTCGCATACGCGGGTCCTGCGGACAGAAGGCGGACGGGTCCTGGTGGCGGTCGACTCGGCGCCGTGGCGACAGGAGTTATTGTACCAGAAGCAGGCGATCGTTGATAAATTGAATCAGGCTTTGGGGGAACAGGGGGGCAAACGCATCGTTACGGACATCATGTTCACCGGCCCTTGATGGGGGCGCGCGCGATACGCCGCGACCGGCGTGATCGTGCGGGCCGGGAGTTTACACCGGGAGTGACAAATGGCTGAGGTGGCTGAAGAGGTTATGGCGAAGAGTTCCGGCAAGTCGGCATATGTTGCCAAAGACATTCAGGTCCTCAAGGGCCTGGAAGCGGTGCGTCGTCGTCCCGCCATGTACATCGGCGACACGGGTCCGCGCGGCCTGCACCATCTGGTGCACGAGGTGGTCGACAACTCGATCGACGAGGCGATGGCGGGGTTCTGCGACACGATCCAGGTCGTGTTGAAGACCGACGGCTCGGTCGAGGTCACCGACAACGGCCGCGGCATACCGGTCGACATGCATCCCACGCAGAAGAAGCCGGCGCTCGAAGTCGTGATGACCGTGCTGCACGCGGGCGGCAAGTTCGACCGCGAGTCGTACAAGGTCTCGGGCGGCTTGCACGGTGTCGGTGTTTCGGTGGTCAACGCGCTCTCCGAGACATGCACCGTCGAGGTCAGTCGCGACGGGGAGAGGCACGAGCAATCTTATGTCCGCGGCGAGCCGACCGGACCGGTCAAGATGGTCGGCAAGGCGCCCGGGTCGGGGACGAAAACACGATTCAAGCCGGACCAGGAAGTCTTCAGCAAGATCGTCTTCTCCTACGACGTCCTGGCGGCGCGGCTGCGCGAACTCGCCTTCCTCAATAAAGGGATCGCGATCGAGCTGGTCGACGAGATCAACGACCGGCGCCAGATGTTCCGTTACACCGGCGGTCTGGCGGCATTCGTTGAGTATCTCAACGAGAACCGCACCGCGGTCCACAAGAAGCCGATCACGTGCGAAAAGACGCGCAACGGCCTGCAGATCGATCTGGCGATACAGTACAACGACGGCTACCAGGAAAATATCTTCACCTTCGTCAACAACATTCACACGATCGAGGGCGGCACGCACCTGGTGGGTTTCAAAGCGGCGCTGACGCGTTCGATCAACAACTACGCCGCCAAGAACAACCTCCTCAAGAACGTGACCTTCGGCATTCAAGGCGAGGATACGCGCGAGGGGCTGACCGCGGTCGTGGCGATCCGGATCCCCGAACCGCAGTTCGAAGGCCAGACCAAAACAAAGCTCGGCAACTCCGAAGTGAAGGGGATTGTCGAGTCGGTCGTCGGCGAGTATCTCAGCGAGTTTTTCGAGGAGAATCCGCCGGTTGCCAGGCGAGTTATCGAGAAAGTGGTCTCGGCGGGCCGCAGCCGTGAGGCGGCGCGCAAGGCGCGCGAACTCACGCGCCGCAAGTCGGCGCTCGACTCCGGCGGCCTGCCCGGCAAACTCGCCGACTGCGCGCTTTCCGATCCGGCATCATGCGAGATCTTCATCGTCGAGGGTGACTCGGCGGGCGGCAACGCCAAGCAGGGACGCGACCGGCGCTTCCAGGCGATTTTGCCGTTGAAGGGTAAGATCCTCAATGTCGAGAGGGCGCGGGTCGACAAGGTTCTGTCCAACGAAGAGATCCGTACCATGATCATCGCACTCGGGACGGGCTTCGGGCAGGAATTCGATGCGGCGAAATCGCGCTACGGCAAGGTCATCATCATGACCGACGCCGACATCGACGGGTCGCACATCCGGACGCTGATTCTGACCTTCTTTTTCCGTCACATGAAAGCCCTCGTCGAGCTGGGGCACGTCTATATCGCGCAGCCACCATTGTTCCGGGTGAAGAAGGGGCAGCGCGAGGCCTACGCCTACTCCGACGAGGAGAAAGACCGTCTGGTCGGGGAGATGGGCGGCGCCAAAGGCACCGGCGTCGGCCTGCAGCGCTACAAGGGTCTTGGTGAGATGAATCCGGATCAGTTGTGGAAGACAACGATGGATCCGGAGACACGCACGCTGTTGCAGGTCTCACTCGAAGACGCCACCGAGGCGGATCATGTCTTCACGATGCTGATGGGCGACGAGGTCGCCCCGCGCCGCAAGTTCATCGAGGAAAACGCGCAGTACGTGAAGAATCTGGACGTGTAGCGGAGACAATCAGGTTACTGCGATTATCGACCGCCGCCTGTTGTTTGGGCGGCGGTTGTGTATTGGGGGGCGTCTTCCGTACGGTTTCGGCATGATGGGGCCGTTCACTCGGGAGATTCCAAGTCCCTAAATTTCCCCGTGCTCTTCAGGTGGTTTGCGAGGCCTCTGAACAGAGGCGTGTCTTGGGCGAAAATGGAGGGAATACGGAGTGTACCATCCTGCTGGAGAAAATGGGTGCTCCCGCTAAACAATCTTGAATGCGAGGAGACAAGAAAGATCCAGATGAACCCCCCGAAAATGAACCGGTAAGCGTTGTGGCCTTCTATCCGTGGTGAGCGGACGGGGGTTAAGATCACTTGATCTCCGCTGACGTTCTCCTCCCTGAAAAGAAGCGAGATCAT
>DATKYL010000269.1:0-7890 GCA_035528515.1 Acidobacteriota bacterium
AGCCAAGCTCCGTCTGGCACTCGACAACGCCAAGGAGACATTGCGCCGGCAGAACGACTCCCCGCGTCGCATTGTCGCGCGCGAGTTCGCCCGGTTGTTGTACGGCGATCATCCCTACGGTCGTTTCCCGACGGAAGCGACGCTCGACGCGATCACGCGCGATGACGTGGTGGCGTTCTATCGCCGCGATTTCCACCCGAATACGACCATTCTGGCGGTCTCCGGGAGCATCAGTGAAGCTGATCTGCGCCGCGCCGTTGCCGGCGCCTTCGGAAACTGGATGCGCACCGCGGTCGTTCCGCCGACCATTCCCGACCTCTCGGCGCCGCAAACGGGGTACTTCCAGATCAACAAGGATATCAGCCAGACGAACATTCGCTTCGGCCACGTCGGGATCGACCGTCACGATCCCGATCGCCACGCCATCCGGGTCCTCAACCACATCCTCGGCGGCGGCGGCTTCACGTCGCGCATGATGGGGACGGTCCGCTCCGATTCGGGGCTGGCCTATTCGGTCGGTACCGATTTCACGCTGCCGGATCAGCCGGGCATGTTCTATGCCGCCTGCCAGACCAAGAGCGAGGGAACCGCTAAGACTCTTTCGCTCATGCAATGGGTGATTGCCGACCTCCTCGCAGAGGGCATCACGGAGAACGAATTGGCGACCGCCAAGGAATCGATCCTCAATTCCGACGTCTTCAAGTACGTGACCCCGGTAGGAATCGTCGAGCGGTACGCCGGGCTTGAGTACTACGGCTTTCCCTCGGATCAGTTGAAGAAGGACGTCGAGGCGATTGGCGCCGTCACCGCGGCGGATGTCGAAGCCGCGGCCAGCAAGCATCTTCACCCGGAAAACTACACCGTCCTCGCGGTCGGCCCGATCGAGAAGTTCGAAGCGGCGCTCGCACCGGCGGGGAACGTGAAAACACTCGAAATCGAGTAGGGAAGCACGACGATTGACCGGCCGCCTGATTCAGGCGGCCGGTTTTCAAATCTCCAGCGGGGGATTGTCGCCGGATGCCGTTTTCCGGGTACGAGCCGCGCCGTCGCGGCGGCAACCGGATCGTCCTTAACTCCCGGCGGCGGCCTTCTGCGTGCGGTACTTGTAAGCGGTCAGCAGGAATCCGCCGAAGCCGGTCGCCAGTACCAGCAGGCGCGCGACCCAGCCCAGGTACGGGACCCGAACGACGAGGGTCACGATCGCCATCCCGATGAACATCGCCAGGAACGTGCCCCAGGACCCGGAGGCGCGGCGGTGGCCGAGGATCATGTCGCCGAGGGCCAGCCCGACGAAAACGTGAGACAGGTACATGAGAATCAGCCAGCCGAGGATGATGAGTAGTCCGACGGGGATCCCCACGATGGTCAACATCAAAGCGACGGCCGCGACCGGCAGACAGACCAGAAAGAGCAGTCCCAGACCGACGCTCTTGCCCGACGAACCAATCATGCACTCCACGGCCTGCGTGACGAACGGGCGGAACATGATGAGCAGGATCACGCCGACGACGAACGTGGCCAGAAACCACCACGCATCCCAGACGAAGCAGCCGAACGTGTACCCCTCGTCCAGGCTCTTCGGGTCCAGGCGTTCAACGCCCCCGAGAATGCGCGCCGCCTCGTCGATTTTGGCGTCGTTCGTCGATCGGTACTTCAGCTGTCCGCCGATGATGGCGGTCGATTGGATCACGACGGTTCCGGCTTCAATATCGATGTTGCCGTCGACCTGACCGGCGATGGTGATCGTGCCGCACGACCCGTTCACGTCACCGCCGATGTGACCGTGCACCGTCACATTCTCCGCCATCACGGTGGCGTCCTTCTCAATGTAGCTGCCCGACGTCACGATCAGGTTTTGGCCGAATCCCATGAGGTTGCGTTCGACGTGACCCCGCACGGTCAGGTATTGCCCTGCGAGTCGCGCCGAGTTGCGCACCCGGCCGCCGAGTTCCACATGCTGGCCGGCGGCGATCACGGAGTTATCGATCTCCGCTCGCTCGCCGATGTTGATCGTGCGCGCGAACGCGAGAATATCGCCGCGAACGGGGACGTCCACCGTAATGTCTCCGCCGGTGGCGAACAAATCATCGCGGATTTCGCCTTCAGTGATCCGGATCGCGCCTTCCGCCCGGAACTCAGTGGCGCGGGCGAACGAACTGCAAAGAAGTGCCAGCGCCAGAGCGCAGCCGACCGTCGCACCCGCACGCCATCCGACTCCGTGAGTCACTATTGGCCTCCTTGAAGATTCACCGTCGCCACCACGCTCACACTTCATGCTACGCGGCGCCGCGCGCCGTGTTTCGGGTGATCATGGTAGCATCTCGCAGACCTGATGCAAGACATTTCACTCAGGGAATCCCCGTACTCCGCTCGATGGACCCGCCACAATTGGTCAAAAAACCGCCCGGACGCCCCGTACCGCCCCCGCACGCGTGCAGATTCACGATCCCGTGCCGATACAAGGACTTAAGGCCGCGGGGGCCGGGCCGGAGGTCTGTCCGGCTCCGCGGAGGGACCTGAATGCGTACAGTCGAAATCCCATTCTCCACGCTTTCGCTGCGGGCCGAACAGCAGTACATGGGGCTGCGCGGGGTGATCTTCTTCTCGCTCCTTTTCCATATTCTGGTCGGACGCGTCATCTCTCTCTCCGGGTCGACGGCTGGGTATGCGGTGATTGCGTACGCCGCCACGTTGCCGATCCCGATTATCCTGCGGCGTCTGACGCGTTGGAGCTGGGCAAAAGTGTTTGCGCCGACCCTCGTCGTGGACATTGCCGTCATCGCCCTGGCCACCCACTGGGCGGGCGGTATCGCCGGCAACATGCACCTGCTGTACTACATCATTGTCGCCTTCGTCGGGTACCACATGGGATTGGGCGCCGGCATCGCCGTCGCCGCCGTCGTGACCGTTGCCTACGGCGTTCCCTGTCTTTACGATTCCTGCATGGTTGTGATCGCAGACTTCATCTTTCGGACGGCGATATTCTGGCTCCTGGCGATCGCGACCGGACTGGCGTCACGCTCCGCCGGCGTGTCAACCACCCGACTCCTCACCGCGATGGACAAACTCAATGAGCGAACCACGGAGCTGGAGCGCACGCACACCCAACTCCAGACCATCTACGAGAATTCACGATCCCTGGCCGAACTGCTGGCCGAGGAAAATGTCATCAGCCGCGTTCTCACCATCGGCCGGTCGGTTCTCGGCTATCCCGTCTGTGAGATCTACACTTGGGACCGCATGGCTCAGAAATTGTGGCTGAAAGGACGTATCGATGCACAGACCTCCGAGCAGTACAACCGTCCGCAGCTCGTGCCGCTCGACGACA
Source organism: Acidobacteriota bacterium (assembly GCA_035528515.1). Taxonomy (GTDB): domain Bacteria; phylum Zixibacteria; class MSB-5A5; order WJJR01; family WJJR01; genus DATKYL01. The sequence continues at coordinate 3,329 of DATKYL010000269.1, forward strand.
CATTCCGGCGCGTGCTGCTCGGGGGCGAGATCGTGCGTGTCGTCGACCGCCATCTCGGCCGGACCGTTATGGACGGCAAGCCCCATCGCTCGCAACTGGTCGTGCCGATGGTTTCGGAGGGCAGGACCATCGGCCTGCTGAGTGCGGAGTCCCCCGATGTGAACGCGTTCGGCGAACGGGACGAGCGCGTGTTCTCCATCCTGGCGGCCTCGACCGCACTCGCCCTGGCCAATGCCGATCTGCACCAGCGGATGGAGAAGCTGACCATCCAGGACGAGCTGACCGGCCTGTACAACTTCCGCTATTTCCGCATGCGCCTGGAAGACGAACGGCGTCGGACGGTGCGTTACAGACAGCCGCTGTCCCTGATCATGGTCGATATTGACTGGTTCAAGCGGTTGAACGATTCCTACGGTCATGAGCTGGGCAACCTCGTCCTGCGTCAATTGGCGCAGGCTGTCTCGTCCTGTGTCCGCGATGTCGACATTCTCGCCCGTTACGGCGGCGAGGAATTCGTGATCATTCTCCCGCAAACCGGCGGGCTGGAAGCTTCCGTGATCGGGGAACGCATCCGGGGCAAGGTCGAGACCACCACGTTCGGACCCGCCCCCGACCGAACGCCCCTCCATCTGACCGTCTCCATCGGGGTCTCATGTTTCCCCGAAAACGGTTTCCCGGAGGACGGTCTCGTCGAGTCCGTCGACCGCGCCCTCTACCAGGCCAAAGGTGCCGGCAAGAACGCCGTCCGCGTCATGACCCCCGTTCGTGCATGATCCGCGGCCATCGCCCCGCACGGAACACCTGATCTCGCCCCATCCCAACACCGTTTCACCGCCGGGCAACTGCTCAATTGCGCCGTCGCCGGTTTTGACATAACGTCCGAATGATGGATGCTATGGCCGCCCCCGGACCCTGCCAGATCGCTTCGCCGCTGGTGTTCTCCTATCCCGAACTCCGCCCCGATCCCGAACTCCTCGCCTGGATTGAGGCCGGGCTGGTCGCCGGGGTCGTCATATTCGGCGCCAACGCGCCCGACGACGATATTCTCACCGAGGCGGTGCGCACCTTGCGTCGCCACGCGGGCGAGAGGCCGTTTCGGGTCATGATCGATGAGGAAGGGGGAGACGTCAGGCGGCTGCAAGAGACCGATCGGTCGATGCGCCCGTTGCGACACTATCGGACCGAAGGTCCCGCCGCGGCGGCACAGGCATATGTCGGCGTGGCCCGGCGACTCAAGGCAATCGGGATCGACACACTGCTGGCACCGGTCGTGGACGTCAGCGGCCCCGATGCCGCCTGGCTCGGCATGCGAACCTATTCCGACGATCCCGACGAGGTCGCACACATGGCCCGCGCGGTCATCACCGCGGTACAGAACGAAGGAATCGACTGCTGCGCGAAACACTTTCCGGGAACACGCGGCGTCGCCCGCGATACGCACCTGGGAGCGGCCGAGGATCCAACCCCGCTGACCGACTGGGAACGGCTCGATGCCCCGCCGTTTCGGGCGGCGATCACCGCGGGCGTCCGCGCCGTCATGGTCGGACACCAAAAGCTCCTCGGTTTCGACGCCATTCGTCCCGCCTGTCTCTCACCACTGATCGTCAGCGTCCTCTTGCGCGAGCGCCTGGGATTCATCGGGTGCATCCTGACCGATGACCTCGCGATGGGTGCCGTCGCCGGTCATTACCCCATCGAATCGGCAGTCGAGGCGGCGCTGGTGGCGGGGTGCAATCAGGTGCTGATCTGCCATGACCGTGTCCTGCAACGGCGGGCCGTGACCCTCTGGCAGGAGATGTGCCGCCGCAACGCGGGAACGGCGCCATCATGATATCCCGGTCCGCACACCCGCTTCTTCGTCTCCTGTCGAGGCGCCGTCTCCGGATCTGCGGGGTCAATACCGGCACGTCGATCGACGGCCTCGATCTGGCGCTGGTTGCCATCGAGGATACCAGGCCGCAGCCCCGCGTGCGGTTGCTCTGGTCCGATCACCGTCCCTTCCCGCGTCCGCTCGCGCGCCGACTGCGGCAGCTTGCCGCGGAAACGCGGTTATCCAAAGAAGACGCGGCGCGGGCCGACCTCGCCCTCGGCAACTTCATCGCCGGAACCGTCAATTCCCTCGCACGACAAATCGCCACCGGCCGTCACAACCGGAGCGCGATCGACCTCGTCGCCTCGCACGGACAGACGATCGGACATTGGGCCGGTGCGAAATCACACCGCGCCGAAATTCGCCACGCCACCCAACAAATCGGCGCCCTGAATTTGATCGCGCAGCGCACCGGCGTCGTGACGATCGGTGATTTTCGCGTGGCGGACGTTGCCGCCGGGGGGATGGGCGCGCCGCTTTCGGGATATTATCATCATCTCATGTTCGGCGACGCGTACGTCGTGCTGAACCTCGGCGGCATTGCCAACATCTCGGCGTCACGACGTCGACGCGGAGTCTTGCAGATTCGCGCCTTCGACGTCGGTCCGGGGAATATGCTGATCGATGCGCTGGCGCAAGATCTGTTGAAACGGCCCTATGACAGCGGCGGGCGGACCGCGCGGCGCGGCCGGGTGATCGAGTCTATCGTCCAGCGCGCACTCGCCGATCCCTACTTTCAGGGGCGCCCACCCAAAAGCTGCGGTCGGGAAGAGTTCGGCGCGGACTTCGCCTTGCGACTCTTCTATCGGGACGGACGGCCACAAGCTTCGCCCGCCGATTGTCTGGCGACCGCGGTCGAAATTACGGCGCGCGCCGTCGCCGATGCGGTCGCCCGGTGGTTCACGCGATACACTGCGACGCGCTCCCTGCTGATCTCCGGCGGCGGTGCCCGGAACACCGCGCTGACCGGACGGATCAGTGAACTCCTGCCCGGGTGGACACTCGGCACGTCGGAGGAGATAGGAATACCGGTGACACATGTCGAGCCGGTCGGCTTCGCCGTACTGGCACACGAAACACTACGGGCGCGTTACGGTAACCTCGGCGGAGCGACCGGCGGCCAACCGGCGATACTCGGCCTGATCGCACTGCCGGGGCGGGAACAAACGGTGAGCGCATGACATTCAGGTCGATCGGTTGTGCCGTGACGGGCTGCCTGATATCAGTCGGGCTCTTGACCGCCGCCGGGTGCATCCCCTCACGCACCCGGACCGGCGGGTTGTTCGCCCAGGATCCGACCCCGGTGCCGGTCGTGCGGGTCCGGCTCCCGCACGCCGATTCTCTCCTCACGCTCACGCCGGGCGGCCGGTTCATCCTGCGTCTCTATCGCGATGCGTCCGGCGACGCGACGATTTACTCCAGTGAGGAACGCCTGCGGATTCAGTTCGCCGCCGACGGCATCACGGTTTCGACCGGCGACGATCTGCTGCTGGGCCGTGGCGTGTCGGGACTCTCGATTCACACAACCGACGCCGGCGACAAGCTGACCATCAACGACAAGCCGTACTACGGCACACTCATCTTCGGCTGGAGCAAGGACCGTGAACCGCTTGTCGTCAATCGTCTCAATCTCGACACCTACCTGACCGGCGTGCTGACCCCGGAGTTGGGAGAACGCTCCGCCGACGAGTTCGAAGCGGTCAAGGCGCAGTCGGTGGCGTCGCGGACCTACGCGCTGGCGCATCTCGGTCAGTATGGGCGGGCGCCGTACGATCTGCGCGCCGACGTCGGCGATCAGGTTTACGTCGGCGCTTCGCAGCCGCGCGACTGGGTCCGCCGCGCGGTCGCGGCGACACACGGCGAGGTGCTGGCTACCGACGGGCAGCTCATCGACGCCTACTATCACTCGACCTGCGGCGGCCGCACCGATGCCGTCGAGGATGTCTGGGACGCCGTGCCGCGTCCTTATCTGGTCAGTGCCCCCGACGATACCTTCTGCCAGTGGTCGCGTTACAGCGAGTGGACCGAACGCTTCGATCTTGCGACCCTGCTGGCGAACCTCAACGCCTACCGCGAGCAGTTGCCTGCCCCGCCGGTCGATGAGCTGAAGGAAATCACCGATATCCGTTTCGAGAACCAGACCCCGGGCGGCCGCGTCGAGATCATGACCGTCATCACCCCCCACAGCGAGTGGACAATCTGCGCCGACCAGATACGTTGGGCCCTGGGGCGGCCGTCGCGGCCCGGCTCAATCCTGCCCTCCGGCCGTTTCCGTCTCACCCTTGAACGGGACGGGGAGGGGCGTATCATCCGTGCCGAAGCCACCGGATCAGGGTACGGCCACGGTGTCGGCATGTGCCAATGCGGCATGATCGGCCGCGCCCGCGCCGGTCACGACTACCGCAGTATCCTTGCCGCCTACTACAAGGGCGCCCATCTCCGCCGCATCTACTGACCATCACCCCCAATCCCACCCATGAGATGCTCTCGCAGGAGCAGGTCTAAGACCTGCCCCAGCCGGTGCGAATCCACTGAGAGAATGTAGGTCAGGAGCCCCGCGCAGGGGGTATAGAACCGGATGCGCCGGTATCAGTGCGCGCGGTGCTCCTGACCTACGGGCTTGATCGGTGCCACGGGTCCCCGCCTGCGCCCCATTCTGAGACCGGGCCGGGATCGGGAGGATCTATGACTT
>DATKYL010000270.1:0-5830 GCA_035528515.1 Acidobacteriota bacterium
GAAACTGGGTGACGCCGATCTGCTGACTAAAGTCGAAACCTGCATGAAGGCCGGCGCCACCGGCCTGATTTTCGGCCGCAACATGTGGCAGCGTCCTTGGGATGAGGCATTGGCGATCGGTGGACGGGCCCACGAGATTCTGCGCGGTTTCGGAATCCGCAAGCCTACGCTGCGAAGCGGCAAGTAGCCGAGTGACCGAAGACGGGGCAACTCATGAGCGAAACGAACATTCCCGAACTGCTGGCATCGATCCGAAGTCCGGAAGACCTGCGGTGTCTTAACGAGGATCAGTTGACGGGTCTCTGCGAAGAGATCCGGCATTATATCATCGACGTCATCAGAGAGGTCGGCGGGCACTTCGCCTCATCGCTGGGCGCGGTCGAGCTGACGGTTGCGTTGCACTATCTCTATGACACGCCCCGGGATAAGATCGTCTGGGACGTCGGTCATCAGGCGTATGTCCACAAAATCCTGACCGGCCGCTGCGAGCAGTTGCGTACGATCCGGCACTACGAGGGTATCGCCGGATTTCCGCGCCGCGACGAATCGGTCTACGACGCGTTCGGCGCCGGGCATGCCTCGACCTCGATCTCAGCGGCGCTCGGCATGGCCGCGGCACGCGATCGCAAGGGGGAAGACTACGAAGTCGTGGCGGTCATCGGCGACGGTGGCATGACCGGCGGCCTGGCGTATGAGGCCCTCAACAATGCCGGCGCCATGGGGACCGACATCACCGTTATCCTCAACGACAATCGCATGTCGATCTCCCCGAACGTCGGCGCGATCTCAAAGTACTTGGCGGAGATCATCACCGACCCCCTCTACAATCGCATGAAGGCCGACATCTGGAACGCCCTCGGCAAGGCGCCGTTCCGCGCCCGGCTCCAGTCGCTGGCCCATCGCGTCGACGATTCGCTGAAGACCTTCCTCGTGCCGGGTATGCTGTTTAAGGACCTCGGTTTCACCTATGTCGGACCGATTGACGGTCACAATCTGCGTGATGTCCTGTCGATTCTGCGCAAGGTCCGGGGGATGAACAGACCGGTTCTGCTGCATCTCATCACCCGCAAGGGCTGCGGCCACTCCTCGGCCGAAAAGGACCCGGTGAGCTGGCACGGCGTAAAACCGGCCCCGAAAAAATCCAAGACCCCGGCTCCCGCGACCGCGTCACCGACACCGAAGGCCGCGCCTTCCTACACCGACGTGTTTGGCCGCTGCATGATGCAGTTGGCGGAACGAGACCCCCGGGTCGTGGCCGTCACCGCGGCCATGTCCACGGGCACCGGACTGGTGCCGTTCTCTGAACGGTTCCCGCAGCGGTTCTTCGACGTCGGCATCGCCGAGGGCCACGCGGTGACCTTCGCGGCGGGGATGGCCGCCGATGGTTTCCGGCCGGTGTGCGCGATCTACTCGACCTTCCTGCAGCGCGCCTTCGATCATCTCGTCCACGACGCTGCCATCCAGCACTTGCCGGTTATCTTCTGCCTCGACCGCGCCGGCATCGCCGGGGAAGACGGTCCCACGCACCATGGTATGCTTGATCTCGCCTACCTCGCCTGTGTCCAGGGATTGGTGGTCACGGCGCCGAAGGACGGCAACGAGTTGCGCAACCTGCTGTTCACCGCTCTCTCGTACAACGATGGTCCCTTCGCGATCCGCTATCCCAAGGATTCCTCCTGGCGGTACGACGAATCGGAAAAATGCACCCCGATCCCGATCGGGCAGTGGGAAATCGTGCAGGAGGGTACCGACGTCTGCCTGGTGGCCGTCGGCTCGATGGTCCGCTCCGCTTGCGACGTGGCCGAGCGGCTGTCCGAAGACGGCGTGGCCGCGGAAGTCGTCAACGCGCGCTATGTTAAACCGCTCGACGACGCGATGCTCGACCGCATCGGCCGGACCCACCGTATGGTGGTGACGATCGAAGAAGGCGCCCTGCGCGGCGGATTCGGCCAGGCCGTGGCGCACGCGATGGCGGAACTGGGCGCGACGGCCGGCGTGCATTGTATCGCCGCCGACGACCGGCTGGTGCCGCACGGGGCCCGCTCGGTGCTTCTGGACTGGACCGGACTCTCGGTCGCCAGGATCGAGAAGCGGATTCGTGCTCTCCTCGACGTCCCGTCCGCGACCGGCCGACGGGCTGGTGTCAGGGTCCTCCGCCACCCACACACGACGCGCAAATATCGCAACGGCGACGAATAAAGTTCCTTAAGACCGTTAACACTCTGCGGTCCCCTGCGTATTACGGAGAGGTTCGTTTGCGGACCGCGATCGTTCATGACGCGCGCCGCGCAGGATTGACATGTCGCTGACGATTATCATCGATGAGAAAGCCGGGCCGTGCAGCGGCGTCAGGCGCGTCATTCGCCTCACCGAAGAGAGCCTCGCGGCCGGAAAGGCGACCGCTTCACTGGGAAAGGTCATCCACAATGAGGTGGAGATCGATCGGCTGAAGAGTCTGGGCCTCAATGAGGTCGACCACAGTGAATTCGACCGCGTGGCCGCCGGCGGCGATCCCCGGGAACTCGTCATTCGCGCGCACGGCGAGCCGGGAGCGGTCTATCAACGCGCGCAGAAACTCGGTATTACGGTCATCGACGGAACCTGTCCGGTGGTGACGCGCTCGCAACGCCTCGCCCGGAAATACTATGACGAGGGCTATCAGGTCGCCATCATCGGCAAACCCATGCACGCCGAGGTCATCGGGATTCAGGGACACTGCAACAACGAAGTCCGCGTCGTCCACGACGAACACGACATCGAACAACTCGATCCCGACCGGCCCACTTACGTACTGGCGCAGACGACCATATCCGACGACATGTGGTATACGCTTCTCCAGGCCGTCCAGCGCCGGGTCCGTGACGTCAGCCACCGCAAAACGATCTGTGCCATCGTGGCCCGCCGCGAAAATGACCTGCGACACTTCGCGGCAACCTGCGATGCGGTGATCTTCGTCGGGGGGCGCAATTCATCCAACACGCGGGTGATGGTCGATGTCTGCAAGTCCGTTAACCCGAAGACATACTGGATCGAAACCACCGAGGAGATCGAGACCGCGTGGCTCGACGGCATCGAGACCGTCGGTGTCTCCGGCTCTGCCTCGACGCCGCTGTGGCTGGTTGAGAAGACGGGGGAGGAACTGGCGCGGCACTATGCCGCCCGCGTCGCCTCCGAATCCTGATCCGACGGGACGCGACTCGCCGCTCTGGTGAGGCCACCTCACTCACCTGGGCCGCTCTCAGGGTCGGTTGACAATCCGGACAACATCTGATTATCTTTGACGCTCGCCCGAATGACACCGTCGCGATTTCCGCTGTCGGGCACCTGCAAGTGGAGAGGACGGCAATCCGATGATGGTGGGAATTCCCAGAGAGTCGGCGCCCGGCGAGCGCCGCGTAGCGATGGTCCCGTCCGTGATGGCGGCAATCGCCAAAGCCGGGCTCGAAATCACCGTTGAAAGCGGCGCGGGTGGCGAGGCCGGCTACGCCGACGCCGATTATCGCGAGGGCAATGCCTCCGTTGTCGATACGCGTGCCGAAGTGTTCGGCCGGGCTGATGTGATCCTCCAGGTGCACGGACTCGGCACCAACCCCGATGCGGGACAGGCCGATCTCGCGCTGGTGCGTCAGGGGCAGGTACTGATCGGTTTCCACGATCCCCTCGCACAGCCCCAACTCGCCGCCGAACTCGCGGCGAAGGGTGCGACCATCCTCGCGCTCGAACTGTTGCCGCGCATTACCCGCGCGCAAAGCATGGACACCCTGTCCTCCATGGCGACCGTCGCCGGCTACAAGGCGGTGCTGATCGCCGCCGAAGCGCTCCCGCGCATGTTCCCGATGCTCATGACTGCGGCCGGCACCGTGGCGCCCGCGCGTGTTTTCGTCATCGGCGCCGGTGTCGCCGGGCTGCAGGCGATCGCGACCGCCAAACGTCTCGGGGCGATCGTGCAGGCTTACGACGTGCGCGACGCGGTCAAAGAACAGGTCGAGAGTCTCGGCGGGAAATTCGTCGAACTCGGGCTCGAAACCGGCGGCGCCGAGGACAAAGGTGGATACGCCAAGGCGATGGGAGAGGAGTTCTACCGGCGTCAGCGCGAGGTCATGGCCCGTGTCATTGCCGGCAGCGACGTGGTCATCACAACCGCCGCCGTGCCCGGCAAGAAGGCGCCGATCTTGATCACGCGGGAAATGGTCGAGGGGATGGCGCCCCGTTCGGTCATCGTCGATCTGGCCGCCGAGAGCGGAGGCAATTGCGAATTGACCCGCGCGGGGGAAAACGTCGTCCACCATTTCGTCACGATCATGGGTCCGGTCAATGTGCCTTCGACCGTACCCTACCACGCCAGCCAGATGTACGCCCGCAACATCCAGACATTACTGACCTATCTTGTGAAAGACGGCAAGTTGCAGTTCGATCGCGACGATGAGATCGTCGCCGGCACATTGGTCGCCCTCAACGGTGAGATCGTTCACCCGCAGGTGCGCGAACTGCTCGGCATGCCGGCCGCAGTGAAGACAGAGGGGAGTGCGGACTGATGGAACTGTTTGTCGGAGTGTTGACCATCTTCGTTCTGGCCGTCTTCGTCGGCTTCGAGATCATCACGAAAGTCCCGCCGACGCTGCACACGCCGCTCATGTCGGGATCGAACGCGATCTCCGGCATCACGATCATCGGCGCGGTACTCTCCGCCGGCACGCAGTACACGACCTTGACCACCGTGCTCGGTTTCGCCGCGGTGGTGTTCGCGACGATCAACGTCGTCGGCGGTTTCATGGTCACCCACCGTATGCTTAAGATGTTCCGCAAGGGGAACTAAGGCATGTCACAGGCCATTATCAATGTCGCCTACGTCGTCGCCGCGGTGCTGTTCATCCTCGGCATCAAGGGCCTGACCCATCCCCGTACTGCCGTACGGGGCAACTTCCTCGGTGGGCTGGGGATGTTCCTCGCCGTCATCGTGACCCTCTTCGACCGGCAGATCATCAGCTTCGAAATAATCCTGGCGGGGGTCGTGGTCGGTGCCGCGATCGGTGCGATCCTGGCGACCCGCATTCAGATGACCGCGATGCCGCAGATGGTCGGACTCCTCAACGGTTTCGGCGGCATCGCCTCGGTCCTCGTCGCCGGCGCAGCGCTGATCGAATCGCTCGGATATGCCGGCGGCCCGGGTTTGCAGATGACGATCGCAACCGCCGCCTCGGGCCTGATCGGCGCGGTCACCTTCTGGGGCAGCCTGGTGGCGTTCGGCAAACTCCAGGGCGTGATCACGGAGAAGTCGGTCCATCTGCCTGGTCACATGTTCTTGAACATCGTCCTCCTGCTGGCGTCGATCGCCGTCGGTGTCCTGATCGTCCTCGACCCGGCGAATCCGTACTACTACTGGATCCTCTGCGCAGTCGCCTCAGTCTTCGGTTTGCTCCTGGTGCTCCCGGTGGGCGGCGCCGATATGCCGGTGGTCGTCGCGCTCTTGAACTCGTACTCCGGTCTCGCCGCCGCCGCGACCGGATTCGTGCTCAATAACAACGTCCTGATTATCGCCGGTTCGCTCGTCGGCGCCTCCGGGTTTATCCTGACCAACATCATGTGCAAGGCGATGAACCGTTCGCTGGCCAACGTCATGGTCGGCGGCGGCACCGCCACCGGTCCGGCGGCGAATGCCGACGACATCTACGCGGGCAAGATCATGGCGACCTCCGCCGAGGAAGTCGCGATGCTCTTCGACGGCGCCCAGCGCGTGGTGATCGTGCCCGGTTACGGAATGGCGGTGGCGCAGGCGCAGTACGCGGTGCGCGATTTGACCACCCTCCTCGAAGCGCGCGACATCACGGTC
>DATKYL010000271.1:0-5931 GCA_035528515.1 Acidobacteriota bacterium
TCAAATGCGAAAGGGGGGATTCGAACCCCCAAGGGTTGCCCCACCGGATCCTAAATCCGGCGCGTCTGCCAGTTCCGCCACTTTCGCATGATCGTTGTCTGGCAACGTATTCGCTGCCCTCCGAAACATAGCTGAATCGCAATCCGGTTATCAACGGGATTCGCCCCGCTTGTATCCTGCGGCCAATCATCACGAGGTTTCGGCGCCTGGGCCGCCTCTTCGTGCCCTCAAGCCCCCGTTATTGCTGTATCTTGGCTTTTCGGGCAACGATATGCACGTGTATTCACCATCAGTCACCACGGAGCGATTCTTGGGCGCGGGTGCGGGCTCTCGCGTCTTCCTGGCGGAGGATGCCGTGAGCGGGCGGCGTCTGGTTCTGCGGAGATTCACCGGCGAACCTCCTGCCCGGGTTTCCGCACTCGAACAGTTCGTTCTCCTCCGACAACTGGCCCGCTCCGGGTTCGTCGCGCCGAAGGACGTCCTCTCTGCCACCAGCGACACGTTCGAGTACACGTCCGACTACATCGAGTCGTCAACCCTCGACCGGCTCCCTCCCAGCACCACCGATGAGGCCATCGGGAACGTCTTGCACCGGATCGCGGTGTCGCTCCGCTGGCTTCATGCTCTTGGCTATCTCCACTGCGATCTCAAACCCTCGAACATCCTTTGCGTGCCGGACGGCGATCTGTTTGCGCCACGCATTCTGGATCTGGACCTGGCGCACCGGGTCGGCGACCGGCTGGTGTCCAAGGTGGTGGGTACCGGGGGGTACATTGCCCCGGAACTGATCGACGGCGAGGAGATGACCTGTGCCGTCGACGTCTTCTCGTTTGGAATCATCCTGCGCGGACTCCGTTCCCGATTCTCGAACCCGGAGCTGAGCGAGGAAATCGACCGTCTCTCGGATCGTTGTACAGGTCCGGCAATCGACACCCGTCTCCAGACTTTCGAAGCAGTCCTCGCGGAACTGTCGGAGATTGCCCGGCGGCACTCCCTCCCCACCCACTCTGACCCCGTGTGCGAACCGCCTCTTCGCGAGACAGGCCTGGAGGCCCGGGTACGATCGTTCGAACGGCTCCTGGAAAAATCCGACAACCCGCCACTCATCCTCGTCTGCGGCGCACCCGGACTGGGTAAGTCCCTGCTGCTTCGGGAATGGTGCCTGCGTCTGCAACTCAACGGGAATTCGACGCTGCGGTTTGAAGATGTCGAGAACACTGCTGCCTTTGATGCGTCCCTGGAGCGGGCCGTCAGCATCCTCCGGCAGACGACCTCTCCCCTGACGACGTCGCCGCTCCACGTCATCGTTGAAACGTCCCAGGGTTACAATCTCTCCGTGGAGCACATGAATCGCCTGTCTCTCACCGCCCAAGGGTTGGGGTTGCGCGTTTATGTCGAATGCCGGGCTCCGCGGTCGTTTCCGGACGCCGTGCCGTTCCCCGTCCTCCACGCGCGCGCCTTGAGTGAACGTGAGTGTATCCGGGCGACGGGACACCTCACCCGTGAAGACGGTCCCGCAGGCATGAACGGCAAGTGTCTGCACGTCCTGGCGGGTGGCGTGCCGGCGCTGCTCCGGATGGCGGTCAAATCGCGGCAGCGCCTGGCACGGGAGATGCCCGCGGATTTCGACTATCTGTCGGACGAAATCGTGCAGTACTGGTCGAGTCGGTTTCACGAACTCGACAGCAACTGCCAGTGGCTTCTGCTGCGCGCGTCCGTGTTCCACCGGCGATTCTCACACTCGTGGTTGTCGATACCAGGAGGGGGGGGGACGCGGGCGGCCGATGTCGCCGCCGTCTGCGAACGGGCGGGGTGGCTCGTCCGGGAGGGACGTCTGGGAGCCGACAATGCGTGCCGATTTATCAGCCGTTCGGCTCGCAATGCCGTCCGGGTTCTCGCCGGTGATTCCCCGCTGAGAGGGTACGCCGAGAACATCCTCGTGAACGTTGAAATCGCGACGAGGATCAGCGCCCAGGCCCCGCTGGAATACCTCCAGCTCGATCGCATTGCCGGCCGTCCGCGGCCATCCGGCGACGGCATCAAGGACTTGTGGGCATTTGTCGAAAGCCCCGAAGACGAGAAGCTGATGCTCTTGACCACCCTGCAAGACGCGCGGGTCCTGAAAGCAACCGGAGACCGACTCGCGATGTCGCAATATGCCCGTTGCTGCGAGGCGTTCGGCAGACTGGGGAACTTCAGAGGTCAGAAGCGGTGGGCGCGGCGCGGACTCCACCGTCTTCCCGCTCACGAGGGGAATCCCTGCCCCTCCGCTGAGACGGTCACGCAAGCCTGCCGGCTGTGGGATCAGACGGGCGATCACGCCGCCAAGAAGACCTGGCTTACCGAAACGATTGCCCGCGTTCCGGATGAGGAGATTGCGACACGCGGCGTTCTGCTGAGCGAGCAGGGCAGCGTTCAGCTCATGAGCGGCGAACCGCAGACCGCACACCATACTCTTCATCAGGCGCAGGCCTGTCTGGCACGATCGGCCGCCTCCGATGAGATTGTGGCCCGCAACATGATCCGGCTGGGCGTTGCCCAGGGGCTGCTCAAGAAATTCAGCGCCGCTGAGCAGTCGCTCAAGCGCGTCCAGGGATTCGGCCGGACTGCTCTCAGCGCCGACATCCGCCGCCGCGCCCTGGCAAACCTGGGTTGGAACGCCCAGCGTTCGGGCAGACCGACACAGGCCATCCGCTACCTCCTGGAGGCCATGCGCCTGTTCGATCGCGACGGTATGTTCCCGGAGCACGTTGCCATGCTCTCGAACCTCGTTGCCTGCTTTGTCGACATCGGACACGGATCCCGGGCGCGGCGAGCGGCCATCTCTGCCACCGCACTGGCGCAGTCGATCCGGGACACGATCCAGGTTGCGTACGCGATGAACAGCCTGGGTTGGGTCCTGAGCATGCAGGGCCGCGTGGCGGAAGCACGCGAGACTCTGTGTGCGGCCCGACGTGCCGCCCAGGAGTTGGGTGATCCTCTCCTGCAGTTTCGGGTGCGTCTCAATCTGGCGCGACTGTACGCCACCGCCCAGGACGTCGACCGTGCAACCGCAACCTGCGATGAACTGCACGATTCTCTCGGGGATCAGGTCGGACACGAGGAGAGATGGGATCGGGCACGCGTCATCGCCAAGATCCGGATCGACAGCGGCCACTCCGACCTGGCCGCAGAGTCTCTCGACCAGATCCCCGCCGACCATCCGGAACTCACCATGCGCGATCGCGCCAACGCCTCTCTCCTGCGCGCGTCACTGCATTTGTGGACCGGCGACACTGAGAGTGCGCAGAATATCGTCCGCCAGCTCCGCCGCGAACCGATGATACCGAACATACACCCCCTGCGCTGTGAACTCATGAAAGTGTCCGGACATCTGGAACTGGTTACGGGCGACCACGACAATGCCCTCGATGCACTGGGCGAGGCAGCCCAATCCTGCCGGGCGGCCTGCAGAAGAGATCTGCTCATCGAGGTGATTGCACTGCTGGCCCTACTGGCCAGCCGTATGGGAAACGCGCATACGGCCCAACGGTATCTGCGCGAACTCGAGCGTATGGAAAACGACATGCAGGAGGAACTCCGGTGATCGGGAAAATGACGGAACTCGTCCAGAATCCGGCGCACAGCCCCGGGCTGTCGGGACTCTTCGACAATCTGTACCAGATCGCCGAGATCCTGACGGCAATACCCGATCGCACGCGATTCCTGGAGGTCATGCTGCAAACAGCCCGACGTTGCTTTCTCGCCAACCAAGCGGCCATCCTCTCCTACCATCAGAGAACCAAACGCTGGTTTCTGGAGGCATCCGTCGGCCTCGACGAAACGGCCATCGAGGACCTGAAAGGCATGAGCTGGACCGTCATCGAGAGAACATCGGTCGATCGTTCCGGACTGCTGATTAACGACGCCCGTACCCATGAAATCACGCGCGATCGTCCGAGCATTTGCGCCTACAACATCCTGTCGGTGTTAACCGCACCGATCTTCGACAACCGCGGTCTGTGGGGCGTTCTCTATCTGGCCAATACCAGCATCCCCCGGGCGTTCGACGCCGACTCGCAGAAACAGGTCGCCAAGTTCACCTCGTTCGCAGGCATCGCGATCCAGCGCTGCGAGGACTTGGTCCGGTTATCCTCGCCGCTGCGCCCTCCGTCCGATGACAGCGCGGAGCCTTCCCCCGGCCTCTTTGAATTCAAGAATCCGAAGATGCGCGAAGTGATGGCGAGCTTACAGCAGGCCGCCAACACCGACATTCCGGTCCTGTTGGGCGGCGAAACCGGGACCGGCAAGGACTTCCTCGCCCGCTGGATCCATGACCACAGCCCGCGCCGGAAAGGGCCATTCGAACATATCAACTGCGCCGCGATCACCATGACGCTGCAGGAATCCGAACTCTTCGGTATCGAGAGCGGTGTCGCCACGGGCGTGTCGTTTCATGAGGGCAAACTGAAGATCGCCGATAGCGGGACTGTTTTTCTTAATGAGATCGGCGAACTCCCACTGTCCACCCAGTCGAAGCTCCTACGGGTTCTGAACGAACGGATCCTCGACCGGGTCGGTGGCAAGACGCCGGTCGGCGTGGACACCCGATTCGTGTGTGCGACGAACAGCAATTTGGAATCGATGGTCGTGCAGGGCGCCTTTCGTCAGGATCTGTTCTACCGTATCAACCTGCTGTCGATCACTATTCCCCCCCTGCGCGAACGGCCGGAAGACCTGCCGGTACTGGTCAATCATCTCCTCAAAGTGATCTGTCACCGACACCGCCGAGCGCTCCCCCGCGTCTCCGAGCAGACCATGCGGCGTCTGGCATCGCACGCCTGGCCCGGAAACATTCGCGAACTCGGCAATCTGCTCGAGCGCAGCATTCTTCTCTCGACGGGCGATGAGTTATGCCTGGTAGAGGGACCACCCGAACCGGACGTCGCGGTCCCCTACCCTTTCAGGCGGGGAGAGAGATTCAGGCTGCCGGAGGCACTCCGCGAAATCGAACGCCAGATCATCCTGGACGTTATGCGGGAAACCGGCTGGAAGGTCCGCCTCGCGGCCACACGCCTCGGAATCCCCGAGAACACACTGCGAACCAAGATGAGCAAACTCGGGATCAGCTCACCCCCACACAGACCCTGATGCCCATTTATTCGTGATGTATATCGCTGCCGTACAGGCGATTACATCATTCATTGTCTCACGCCTGACGCAAATTGTCTAATCTCGTGTTGTAACCCTTTGAATATGATCAGCGGTATCGTGGGGTACGAGCGCCCACGGAACTCCGGCTAACGTCATCGACATGCTGGCGGCGAAATCACCTCCGCTGTCACATACACGACAAGTTACCACGCTGTCTGTCAACATCTTACGTCCGCGCGTAGCGGGGTACCCGCTGGGGGGGGCGAATACGGGCATGGAAAATGATTACTGCGTGTTCCCGGCGGGGCAGCATCCGGGGAGAGGAAAATGACGACCTTCAGGAACAACATGGAGACGGCCAAGCGATGCTTGGTGGTGATCGGGTTCGTGACACTGTTGCTGCTCCCGATGGGTGCGCCCTCAGCCGGGGACGGAGGTGGCGGGCCACCGATTCCATATGACAGTACGGGTCTATTCGACGGGGACACTACGGTGCCGGACACTCTGTTGCCGTCACTCAACTGAGCAAGTGTTGGATACAAGCCTGGGCGATGGAGGCCGAATGCAGCAGTGGGATCGACATGTCTCGCAGGAGACGATTCCGAGTGAGCGTGGCAGAGTCCGGCTGTTGCCGAGGAGGAATTGCCTGATTGTCGGGCCTGCCGGGTCCGGGAAGATGTCACTGGCCAGAATCCTGGCATCGGTGGCGCTGCCCGAGGCCCGGCGGTTCCTCTTTGACTGGCAGGTCCAGGAGGAGGCGATGTCTGAGACTCTCCGGCGCATGCGCCGCCTGTCGGT
>DATKYL010000272.1:0-3722 GCA_035528515.1 Acidobacteriota bacterium
TTCGGGTCGCGGAAGTGCGCCACTGTCTGGACAATCGCCCGCGCCCGCGGCGGCGGATCGTCGGACTTGAAAATCCCCGACCCGACAAAGACCGACTCGGCGCCCAACTGCATCATCAGCGCCGCATCGGCCGGGGTGGCGATCCCGCCGGCGGCGAAGTTCGGCACCGGCAGCTTGCCGTGCTCGGCCACCCAGCAGACCAGATCGTACGGGGCGGCCATCTTCTTCGCCTCGGTCATCAGTTCTTCACGCGGGGTCACGGTGAGACGGCGGATACCGCCCTGCACCGCGCGCATGTGACGGACCGCCTCGACAATATTCCCGGTCCCCGCTTCGCCCTTGGTGCGCAGAAGGGCCGCGCCCTCGCCGATCCTTCTCAACGCCTCCGGCAGATCGAGACAGCCGCATACAAACGGAATCCGGAACTGATCTTTCTCGATATGGTGCGCCTCATCGGCGGGGGTGAGGACCTCCGACTCGTCGATAAAGTCAACCTCGAGCGCCTCCAGGATTTGCGCTTCGGCGAAGTGGCCGATCCGGCATTTGGCCATCACTGGAATCGAAACCGCCTGCTTGATCTCTTCAATCTTGGTCGGGTCGGCCATACGCGCCACGCCGCCTTCGGCGCGGATATCGGCCGGGACCCGTTCGAGCGCCATCACCGCCACCGCCCCCGCATCCTCGGCGATACGCGCCTGTTCGGCGTTGGTGACGTCCATAATCACCCCGCCCTTGAGCATCTCGGCCAGGCCGATCTTTATTTTGCGTTTGTCATCAGCGTCCATCATTCGCTCCTTACCCATTCCGAGACCGCCCCCGTATGCCTGCCTGCGACCGGCATCGGGGAGGCAACTATCCCGCACTGGCGGGAGAACCGTAATCTACCGGGGTCGGCGCCGAAAATCAATCATCCCCATTTGATCCCAGATACGCCGCCACCCCTGATACGCCGGAGGTAGCCATGCGACGCACCCTTAGAGAACTCATTGTGTCATTACGTCTTGTCCGATTCGCACCGGTCCTGGTCCTCGTCTTCCTCGGCTGCCGGGCCCAGTCCCCGCCCTCCGACGACTCGCTGGTGGTCCGCGACCGCCCGATGGTGATCCTCTACGCCTTTACCCCCGAGGGGGCCCAGCTGCGCGAGTGGGCAATGATCCGGACTGACACAATGTTCGCCGGGCGCCGGGTTGCGGTCGGTTTTCTCGGGATGGACGTGGTGATCGCCTCATCCGGGATGGGGATGACCAACGCCGCCGCCATGACCCAGCATGTGATCGACACCTATGACCCGATCGGGATCATCTTCACCGGAATCGCCGGGGCGATCAGCGAAAAGCACCAGATCGGGGACATCGTGATCCCCGACCGCTGGATCACACAGGATTACGGGTACTACGGCAAGACCGGGCTTCTGACCGACTCGCTGTTGGTCGGCAACCCCGACTCGATCGGCTTCGCGCGCATGCTCGACATCCCGGTCGACACCGCATTGCACCGTCAGCTTGTCGCGGCGGCCAATTCGATTGCCTTCCGGTTCAGGACGGTCGCGCGGCGACTGCCGGACGTCCACGCGGGCGGGGTCGGGGTCTCGGGGAACGCCTTTATCGACTCGAAATCCAAGCGCACCCAACTGCAGACCGATCTCGCCGCCGAGATTGTCGATATGGAATCGGCGGCGGTGGTGCAGACCGCCCACGCCAGCGGGGTGCCGGTCGTGGTGGTGCGCTCCTGCTCCGACCTGGCCGGCGGTTCCGGCTACGAAACCGCAACCGAGGAGATCGAGGAGTTCTTCAAGGTCGCGGCGAACAACTCGGCGCTGGTCGTGAAGCAGTTTTTGGAGATGGAGTGGTGATCCGCCACATCCCCGTAGGTCAGGAGCCCCGCTCCCCTCAATCGCGGGACAGACGACCACATTCACGTCGTGTCAGGGGAGCGGTGCTCCTGACCTACACCGTCATGATCCTCGTCGCCGCGAGCTGCACCTCCCGCACCGACCAATGCGAAACCTTCGGCGATCTCTCCCCCACCAGCCAACTGGTGCCGATCCGGCCCGGGGTTGCGCTCGAGGTGGTTGATTGGTGCGGCGAGGGTGACGTGCTGGTCTTTCTCGCCGGGCTTGGGCACACCGCGCATGTCTTCGACGAATTCGCGCCGCGTTTCACCGACTCGTATCACGTGCTCGGGATCACTCGCCGGGGCTTCGGCGCGAGCAGCCAACCCGAGACCGGGTACACACTCGACACCCTGATCGACGATCTGCGGCTCGTCCTCGACAGCCTGCGTCTCGGCCCGCCGCGGCGGGTGATTCTTATCGGCCACTCGCTCGGCGGCGATGAGATGACAGGGCTTGCCGCCCGGTATCCCGATTATGTGCGCGCACTGGTCTATATCGAGGGGGCGTACGACCGGGTCACGACCGCCGACACGCTCTCCCACTACCCGGTGACCGAGACCGGATCCCCGCCCCCCGAACAGACCCCCGACGAACTCGCCTCGCCGGAGGGGTATCAGCGGTTCTACGAACGGGTCAACGGGGTCAAGATGCCGCTGGGCGAGATCGTCGCGATGTTCGACTGGAATAACGACGGCTCATACGCGGGGTACAGCGTGCCCGCCGGGGCATATCCGGGGATCAGGGGATCACTCCGCGACCCGGTCTACGACGCCATCACCGCCCCCGCGCTCGCGATCTACGCGGTCGGCTACCCGATCGAAGAACTCTTCCCCGACTGGGCCAAAGCCGACACCGCCTCGCGAAGCCAGATGCGCGCCCACTACCACGCCGCCACCAGATGCGACAGCCTCTCCCGCGCGCATTTCCGCAACGCAATGACCAACGGTACCATCGTCGAAATCCCCGGGGCTGGGCATTCGTTGTACATCACGCATGGGGATACCGTTGCGGGGGTGGTGCGGGGGTGGTTGGAAAGCAGACCTGATTAGTTCCCGCTGATACTGATATTAACCCACGGCAGCGCTGTGGGGCTCCAAGGCTACGGTACGCAGGGATCGCAGAACACGGTTTCCGCATCCCATTTCCGGAACGCCACGTTCACGATCTTGACCACGTCGAGGACATTGGTAAGGCCGTTGCAGGAAACGTCGGTCTGTTCGCAGGGGCAGAGCGGGTCGGTTATCGCCGCAGCGCCACGGAAGGCGACGTCGACCGCGTCCACCACGTCCAGAACATCAATCGTCCCGTCACACTGCGGGTCGCCGTGGCACGGACAGGCGCAGTCGCAGACGTCACCGATATCGTTGCTGTTGCTGTCGGCCTGATCCGGGTTGTAGGCATCGGGGCAGTTGTCACAGGCGGTGCCGACGCCGTCTGCATCGCCGTCCTCCTGACCTGGATTATAAACGTAGGGACAATTGTCCATGAGGCTGCCCAGACCATCGTCGTCCGGGTCATTCGGATCGCCGGACCAGGCAAAGTCCACCAGGCCGAAAGAGTACTGATACTCTCCGGTAACCACCAATTCCTGTCCAACAATGTGGGTCATGTTCGTGTTTTCCGAAACGATCAGACACATTCCATACATCTCGGTGGCACTGAGAAAGCCGGTGGGCAGTGGCTGACGATAGATTGTTCCTATGTTCCAGATGCCATCCTCCAGCACGGCATATCGTATGTTGCCGACGCTGAGACACTGCGACCCTTGCCATCCCCAGTGGGCGGAGGCAATGTCTGAGAACGCGATGTGAGGATTGTTCTCACTGTC
>DATKYL010000273.1:0-3357 GCA_035528515.1 Acidobacteriota bacterium
TCTTCTCTGCCGCCATCGCAGCGGGGTACCACCCGGCCCATATCACCGCCGCAACAAGCAGGACACCGGTTGCCATCATCTTCCTGGTCATGATTTCACCCTCACTGCGTTTGACGGACCCGGGGATCGGGCCCTGGTTTAGTCTATCGTCCAGGCGGCTCCAGGATCGAGCCCGGTTGCCGGACAATTATACACCCAAGAGGGGGCCGATTCCAACCCTGCCGCGGTCGTGAGAATTAATAAAGTCGGCGTTTCAGGCCCCGGCGCCACCGGGTCAAAGCGCTGTCGGTGTCGCCCTGCCGCTCATGAAGCATCGCCGCGATCACGTCATAGGCGGGGTTATGAGGATTGAGACGTCCCAACACCGCCAATGCCTCCCAGGAATCACCTTCCCTGGCGTCCTGCAGGGCGAGCTGAGCGAGCAGACTCCAGGCAGGCGCGAAGGTCGAATCGAGGCCGATCGCGCGCTCCGCCAGACGGGCCGCGAGGTCGTAGTGCCGGTGACGCAACTGAATGACTGCCGCCGCGGTGTGCGCCCAGGGATCGGTCGAGTCCGCCGCCATGGCCTTCTCGGCTGCGTTGCGTGCGCAAGCGGTGTCCCCCACATCCCAACACCAGAAGGCCGCAAAGACGCGTGGGGCGGCCCAATCCGGGCACGAGCGAC
The DNA here is from genome assembly GCA_035528515.1 of Acidobacteriota bacterium. Classification (GTDB taxonomy): domain Bacteria; phylum Zixibacteria; class MSB-5A5; order WJJR01; family WJJR01; genus DATKYL01. Next base: position 665 of record DATKYL010000273.1, read on the forward strand.
GGATCGGGCTGAGTTCCCGCGTCGCGGGTGCCGTCCGTCCCTGACGCCACTGCTGCATGATATCACCCAGGCGCCCGCCCCAACGCAGAAGGGCGGTATCGGGCGCGGTGGAAGCGTGATCACCGACTCCCATGAACCCGAAGACGCGTTCGCGCACGTGTGCCGACCAGCCACGCTCGACGACGACAGCACGCCCTCCGGCGTCGGTAATTAGCACGGTGGGTACTGCTACGACGCCCCAGCGATCGAACAGCTCCAGGCCGGGGTCAAACCAGACGGTATCCCGGTAGCCGGTTTCGGCGCGGAGGAGAGCACTGATCTGATCGCGACGCGGGGATGACGGCGCAACCGCGTCGACGTTGATCGGCAGGACCGACCAGTGCATCAGGTTCTGCCGTGCCACGGGCAGGATGTCCTTGAGGGCGTCAATCGAGGCGGGCGCCCAGCTCGCCCAAATGACGATGACGGTGCCGCCCCGGGGCGCAACGTATCGTTCAGCGCCGTCGGCCGACACAAGCGAAAACGCTCCGATTCGGCCACCTGCCGGCAGCCATTGCAGCGCCTCCCCTCCGGCGGACGCCACGGTGCCAAGAGATCCCGCCACCGCGAGCAGCACGACGACGGTCAGCCGGAGCAAGCGGGGAACAACTCCGGTATCGGCGCGCAGCCTGTCGCCATCATCGCGTGTCATCCCAAACCACCTCAGAACAATCGTTGCTCCGATGCAAGCTCCCACGCCCGCCGGTATGAGACCAACGCCGAATCGGGCTGTCCGCGGACTTCGTGAATCCGTCCGGCGAGGTAATATGCCCGAGCGCTGGATCGCATGGTGTTGCGGTAAACGCGCTCAAGGCAGGATGCCGCCGAGTCGGCAGCACCGGCATCGATGAAGACCTCAGCCAGGTTGAGACGAAGATCGCTGTCGCTCGGCCAGTGCCGGAGCGCCTCGCGGAGCGTGGCGATACGACCAGCGTTGTCGCCTCTGAGCCGACAGACTTCATCGCGCAGGTGCCAAAGGGGCATGTGCAGCGAGTCGCGGGCAATGGCGACATCGACTACGACAAGAGCCGAATCGAGCTGCCCGTCGCGGATCAGTTGCCGGGCCTGCCCCGCCTCCTGACCCCATCCCGAACCTCCGGAGATGATCCAGAACGCGCTCGCCACAAGAACGAAGACACATGCGCGCCGGCCGGCTGCGAGCGCACACAGGTATCGATGCCGGAATCGGGGCATTGCGCAACGTGTCGCGCGCCGGTGCTCAAACATCGGGGTTGTCTCGTTTCGAGTAATAGAGAACGTCGGGCATGCTCGTATAGCCCCGTGCTTCAAACACACGGCGCGAGGGATGATTCGACTCCATTACGAGCGCGGCGATGATGCGTATGCCACGTCGTCGTATCCGTTCCTCCGCGGCATCGATGAGCTTCTCGGCCAGGCCGCGCCGTCGAAACTCGGGGTGGACAGCGAGCCGGTTGATCCAGCCTCGCCGCCCGTCGTCCGTCGCCAGAATCGAACCGACAAGGCGTTGACCGGCGAACGCACCGATGAAGAGGCCGGGATCGTCATCCATCTCGCGGCGGAGTTCGTCCGCCGAGTCCCGGCCCCGGGGCCGGTGGTCCAGCTCGGCGGCGCGCCACAGGAAAAGAAGGTCCTCAACGGAGGTTGCATCGAGGGGACGGATATTCAAGTCGGAGAGTCCGTCAGGGATCGGAGCAGGAGGATGGTTCGTCATTGAGTGGTTTCCAGTCGATGATTCGGTCCAAGCGGAAATGTCGCAATTCGCGGCGCAGTTCGCAATCCGCCACCAGACACAGACCGTCGGCGGAGCCGATCACCTCGCGCACATGAATCGGACGGGTCGTCTTCTGCCCCCCGGCCGAAACATAGACGATTTCCAGCCGACGGTCGCGTCGGAGGATTTCCGCCAGGGAGGCCGGGAGAGTGTGAAAACCCGGGTCGGGTGCGCGGCCCGTGACCGGGCGCACGTCAACGCTGACCTCAGAGAGCAACGGATCGCGCCCGCGAAAAGCCTGCTCGATCATCACCCGGAAGACCGCCTCGGTCGTGCGGCAATCGCCGAGCGCTCGGTGCTCCTGTGGATTGGCGACGCCGAACCGGTCGGCGAGCGCCCCGAGCCGATTCGAGGGGAAGCGGAAATGCCGGCGCGCGATCGCGACGGTGTCGATCACCGGCAGCTCGGGGAACTCGAATCCCGCCGCGGTATATTCCGACTGCAGGAATCCGAGATCGAACGCGGCGTTGTGGGCCACCCAAACCCCGCCAGCGATCAGGGGCGACATCTGCGGGATGACGGCAGCAAAACGGGGGGCGCCCTGCACCATCTCCGGTGTTATCCCGTTGACCGCGAAGGCGCCCGGAGAAATCGCCCGTCCGGGATCGATGAGTGACGACCACTCGCGCCGCCCGCCGTCGGGGTCGCGGCGGATGAGGGCGATTTCACAGACACGATCGCCCTGCCCCGGTGACAGACCGGTCGTTTCCACGTCGACGAAGACGAGCGAACACGATGCCAGCATCGGTGTTGCAGGGTCGCAGGGCGGGGTCAATGGTCGGTCAGCACACATGGTTCGGCACGGGACGGGAAGGCGGCACAAGCCGGAGCGTTGACGATCAGGGCGTCTTGAAATCGACAATCGTCCAGCGGCCGTCACGCAGGAGCAGACGCATCTTGG
>DATKYL010000274.1:0-4848 GCA_035528515.1 Acidobacteriota bacterium
CCGGCTGATGTACCATTGAGGGTGGGAGATTAACTGCGTATAGAGCAGGCCGCGTTCAGAATCGAGTTCTAGGGGATCGAGCAGCAAAGGGTCCCCTTCGATTTTCACGGAGTCTGTCCAAAGAAGTCCAAAGCCAGGATATGAGACATATGAGATGCATCCCAGCCGCACACCGATAATCAGCCCTTCCTCAGTTGCGAGGATATTCCGTGTGCCGCAGCCCGGCAGTTCGGTGACCAGCGACAGATCGGCTGTATTGAAGACCTCAGTCGGTTCAGAAACCCGCTGTACGAGCAGGTACTTGCCGTCAGGGGTGGCCAGGGGCATCGACGTTGTAAAGAGGCGGGCAGCGGTACTGTCGATGACGGAATCGTGATCCACGTCCACTACGAACACCAAGTCCCCTTCGCCCTCCATACCGACGTAGAGCCGGTAATCAAGCGGCACTGGCTCCGTTCCCCGCTCGGTCGCGCACGCCAGTGCCAAGCACAAGGCCGCGAGACCGATGCAACCCAGCGTCCGAAAGATGATTGTCCAGGTCCGATCCATCACATGTCCTCCCTGAGTTGGCCCTCCACGGGCCTTCCTTTGTATCTCTATTGCCTACCTCCTTTCAGAACATTGCGGTTTCGGACGTTTCTCGCCAGCGGTTCCTCACCGCGGCGGGCCGCGCGGATGGGCTCGGTCTGTCCTCATCGGCACCTCCCTTCCTCCCGGACACACCCCACCCCAGCCCGAAATGGGTCGCGCTTCACCGTGGTCGCGCAGACCTGCGACGGGTTGTCAGTTGAGGAAGCGTGCCAACCCCGTTGCACGGGACAAGCACACGTCCTGCTATTTCAGACTGCTGAGACTCCCGTCCTCCAGAGTCCCGACACTGCCACTGCCGTACGTCACTGAATTTACAACTGAGCCGTGCGTCTATTCCAGGTCTTTCTTGCAGCAGGCGAGAAAATCGTGCGGGGGGTGGGCATCAGTTTCCGGGAGAGCCAGGGCGGGGTCTTTGTTCCCCGGGTTCACTCACAGCCGAGGGCGGCTGTGCCACATTTCTCGCCGCGACATCGTCGCGGGCCACAGCCGAGGGCGGCTGTGCCACATTTGCCTCGCTGCTTGCCACAACATCTCAGCACGATCATGGAGGCGCAGGGGCCACGCGGGCCGACAGGCAACTCGCGGAACAGTTGACATAACCGATTGTTGGACAATATAATATTCATAGAGGACCGTCTCCCCTTGTGAATCCCTCACTTCGCGCGGGAGAAGCGCCGTCGCATTCGCACCGGAGGAGGGATTGTATGCGAAGACTTCCAACAGCCATCGTGCTAGTCCTGGCCGTCCTGATCTGCCAGTGTCAGGATTCATCTTCGCGGTCGGGTAGTCCGGACAACGGCGCCTCGGAGTTCCTTGGCGAGGGGGATTATCTCGGTTCGTACTGGCCCACCGACGATTGGCGCAGCTGCCGTCCGGAAGAGGTCGGGATCGATTCGGACCGGCTGATTGCGGTCTATGAGTACGCCGCCAATCCGGAGATCAATACCGAGGGATTAGTGATTGTGCGTGACGGGTACATCGTCGGCGAAGCATACTTCCGCGGTTACGACAAGGACGAACGTCATTACAGTTACTCGGTCGCCAAGAGTTTCACCAGCGCGCTGGTCGGGATTGCGATCGCAGAGGGATATCTCGACGGTGTGGAAGAACCGGTCTATCAGTTCTATCCGGAATGGCAGACGCCGGAAACGCCCGCGCTGAAGAAAGATATCACGATCACACATCTGTTGACCATGACATCGGGAATCCAATGGGACGAATCGGATTACTACTCCGGCACCATACCGAACGACGCCTACATCATGCACCAGCAGGCGGACATGATCGGCTACGTGCTGAACAAACCGATGGCGCATCCGCCCGGCACACGTTGGAACTACTCGACCGGCAATTCGCAACTGCTCTCCGGGGTCTTCGAGTCCGCCGCGGGACAGACCGCCTACGAGTTCGCCTTGGATCACCTGCTCGAACCGATCGGACTGACGGCAATCGGCTGGGATCAGGACGCGGCGGGTCATACACACACCGGATCGGGCATTCATGCAACGGCGCGTGAGTATGCGAAGTTCGGGTACCTATACCTGATGGACGGCGCCTGGGACGGCCGTCAGGTTGTGCCGCAGGAGTGGATTGAGGAGTCGCGACAGCCGGTGTCGGCCGGGGTGCCGTGGTACGGATATCACTGGTGGCGGAAGCCCGCTCTCGACGGGCATGCCGGTTCAATCGTCCCCGACGACATCATGATCGCGTGGGGGATCTACACGCAGCAGGTCTTTGTCATTCCCGGTGAGCGCATGGTGATCGCGCGGATCGGCAACGACGCAAGTCCCGACAATGATGCGTGGGATGAAGTCGAGTTTCTCACAATGGTGTTGAATTCGGTGATCGAGCCGGCGGGGCGGTAGCTGGGCGAGGCAGTTGAGAAAGTGCTGCTTCGCCCTTCCGCGGCTTGGTCCTCTGGACTGTCCTCTGATCCCAGGGCTTTCTGCATCGCGCCCCGTCCCGATACCGGGACGGGATCGGGAGGATCTTCGATGCGCCCTGGGCCAAGCTCTCGTCACGCCGCGCGTCTGTTCTCGATTAGGACGCGGACGGTAAGGCCAAGTATCTCAGTCGCTTCCTGCTAACAGCGCGGACTCAGACGGTCACAATATCTGCTACGCGTCCCGCCTCGTCGGCGGTTCCCCGGCGGTTCGGAGGGCTCTTTCACAACGCGGCTGCGGCCCGGGCGTCACGGGTGACAACGCGCAGAGGATGCCCTTGTTTCCTGCGATGCAGGATTTGACTTGACTCGGGAAGGCGGTATCCACACTGTCTCAGTGTCAGGCTCTGTCTCAGTGTCAGGCTCTGTCTCAGTATCAAGCCGAGAAGAGGATCCAGAGATCCCCGCGCGACTCCAGTGCTCGCAACGCGCGGCCCCGGATTTGGGGCGGAGAGGAGGCACCATCCACAGACCGGTAACCTCCAGAGTACGAACGTTCACTCATCCACCGAAGTAAACCCAACCGGCGTTGCGGCGACGGAACCGCCGCTCACCCGTAGCGACTTGCCGCGATGCCCATAGTCTCTTCGAGGGAGATTCTGAAAATGCGAACCCGTCAAGTCGTTTCGCGCAGGCGCTGCGATTGTCCCGCCGCACCGACGCGCAGTCGTCGTTTTCTGCTTGGGGGTGTGGTCAGCACGTGTGAACGGTTACGGTTTGTGAGACAGGCGACTCGTTGTGCGCAGCTTGTTACTGTAATCGGCATTTTCATCGTTGCCTGTGTCGGTGGCGGACTCACCGCCGACCCCGCCTACGGCAATGATCGGCCTGGGAACGAGGCGGCCATCAATCAGGGCGTCTCATTGGGTGTCAACACGACCAGTGCGCTCGTCGTAACCCTTGACCCTTTCGGCTGCCTCACCATCCTCGGAACGCCGGGCGACGACGACGTGCACCTGTGTCTCGATGCGACGGGGGCGAATATCGAGGTCGACGACCGCACGAACATGCCCGGTATGGACTACAGTTTTGCGTTCACCCAGGTCGTCAACATCCATGTCTCTCTCGCAGAAGGTGACGACTGGGTTGTCTTCGACGACACCCACGGCAGTATCGGTACGCTCCGCCCGCTCGAGGTCGACGTGGGCGACGGCGACAACGTCGTCATCGGGTCCACCGGCAGCCTCCTCCCGAGCGATATCTCGACTCTGGGCAACATGATGGAGCAACTCCGGGAAGCCGTCGGAGACGCTGTTCCTCTCAGGATGAACAGCGAGCAACTGATGCTCGACGCCGGTGAACTCGCCGCGACTGACGGCGCGGCGCTGATGCAGACCGCGGAGCTCTTCATCGCGGATGCCCAGCAGCTCATTGACGCGGCCGAGGCCCTGCGCACGGCCGACGACGATGTGATCCTACCTCTTAAGGACCAGTTCCTCACGGATGCGGACAACCTCTTGCAGCACGTCGAGAGCCTTGGGAGCCTTGTCGATCTCTTTGCTGAAAGCGAGGTTGAGGACTTCATCCAGGAGCTCGTGCTGCTTGTTGATTCGGCGATTGCGGTCGAAGACGACGAGCTCATCGAGGACGACGATCTCGTGATCGAAGCATTGTGCGATAGCATGCAGGCCGTTATCGACACCTTCGCTTTCGATGCTGACGAACTGGGAACCCAGGTGCAGGACGATCTGTCCCCCTATGAGGCGTCCCTCGAGGGCCTCCGGGCCCAGCTTGAGGCATTCGGCGACGCCTTGCTTGCGCAGGCCGAGCTGCTGTTGCTCGACGGTGACTCCTTCCTCCTGCGGGCTGACACCGATCTCCTGGGCGGCGGTGATGCCTTGCACGCACAGGCCGACGCGTTTGCCCTGCAAGCTTTCGTGATTGACCTACTGGCCGACGCGCTCTATGACGATGTCGTTGCCGTGCTCGGCAACCTGGCCGACGGCGCGACCCTCAAGTCAACGCAGCAGATTGACTGTAACTTCACGACCACCAACACCCTGATCGGCAGCGGCATCATCATCGGCACCGCCGCCAACGACGACATGACCGGCGGCGCCGGCCCTGACATCATGCTCGGCCTGGCCGGCCGCGACCGCATGCGGGGCGGGGCCGGCGTCGACCTGATGTTCGGCTTCAACGGAGGCGACGACATGTACGGCCAGGACGACTTCGACCTCATGTGGGGCAACAGCGGGGATGATTGTCTGAACGGCGACGATGACATCGACCTCATGTTCGGGAACACCGGCAATGACCTCATGCACGGGAACACAGGCCGCACGATCACGATCACCGTGGGCGTCGTCACGGTC
>DATKYL010000275.1:0-3792 GCA_035528515.1 Acidobacteriota bacterium
TGCTGGATCGGTATCGGTACGACGGTTACTCAGACAGTGCTGTGTCGATGGATTGGATGACTGAGGCGGCGGCAGAAAGGTACATTGACGCGTTCCTGTTGCTGGTTGAGTGTGAAGCGTCAGCGGGAAATGACGGTGAACCTGAGATTGTGCAGGAACGTATGAAGGCGGCGTTCATGCGCAGTCGGTATGGTGCGACCCCGTCGCCTTAGGGGTCCGGCTGTTGAATTCAGCCTGACGAAAGGCGGTTAACATGACGAAAGCCACGACCGGCAAACGCACGCGCAACCTCTTCGATCCGGCCGCGACGAAGCCGTACAAGCTCAGCCGGTCGAAGCTGGAACGGTTTACCCAATGCCCGCGCTGTTTCTACCTCGACCGGCGGCTCGGCGTCGACCGCCCCGATATGCCGGGATGGACGCTCAATACCGCCGTGGACGCTCTCCTCAAGAACGAATTCGATGCCTATCGTGACCGCGGTGAACCCCATCCGTTGATGCAGCGGCACGGTATCGACGCCGTGCCGTTCCGTCATCCTGATCTCGACGTCTGGCGGCAGAATCTGCGCGGCATTCAGTTCCATCACCAACCTACCAATCTCGTCATCAGCGGGGCGGTCGACGATGTCTGGATCGGTTCGATCGGGAAACTGCACGTTGTCGACTACAAGTCGACCAGCACGACGCAGGAAATCTCATTCGACGGCCACGCGCGGCGAGAGTACAAGCGGCAGGCCGAAATCTACCAGTGGCTCCTGCGACAAAACGGTCATGACGTCTCAGACACGGCGTACTTTGTCTACGCGAACGCGCACCGAGACCGCCCCGAGTTCGCCGGCCGGTTGGAATTCGATCTCCTGCTGTTTCCGTACGACGGCAGCGCGGCCTGGGTCGAGCGATGCGTCGTCGATGCCCACCGGTGTCTGATGAGCGACGCACCACCCCCACCCGCATCCGGTTGCTCCTACTGTCTCTACCGCCTTGCCGCCGGGCAAGTCGGGGTGTAGACGTCCCGGCCCGCCCTCCCTCTGCGCCCGCGCAGGATCCGGACTACCGCGACGCATTTCTATGGCGTTCGGCCCACAGACCTCGGAACCCGCCCATACTAACGGCCGCCAACAGGACATGAATTGTCCAACGCGGAACGGCCGCTCCGGCCTAAGTCGTGATCAATTGGTCGCATGCGAGAATGAAATGCGAGTGCACCAATCCGGTATTCCCCTTGCTGCTGGATTAGTGGGTTTGCTGTAGGAGGAGGGCGGCCGGATGGCTTGGCAGGTACCATGTTCACGATGTGAATCCTCGAGCCCCGCCAAGGGAAAAGACGCGGGGATCACGCTCATCGAAGTCCTCAGCGCCATGCTGGTGTTTGCGCTGGGGATTCTGGCGCTGGCGCCGATGGTTGTCCTCTCAATCGAGTCCAACGGTCGGGCGGTCGATCTGACATCGGCGACGATTTTGGCACAGAATACGATCGAAGAATACAGGAAGCTCGACTCACTCCCACCCGCGCCCTACAGCGAGATCACGATCGACAGCCTCAACGGACTCACCAGCCAGCTCAATATCGATGACAGCGGTTCCGACGGCACGATACCCACCGATATGCAGCGTATCAGCGTCACAATTACCTGGATGGACAAGGCCGGTGTGGATCGCCGAATCGAGTACTCGACACTCGTCACGCCCTAAGGGGGGAGAGTTGCAGTGCATCACGCATTCTCTGTGTTCAGGGGGGAGGACGGGTTTACGCTCCTCGAGCTTCTGATCGCCGCATTCCTGTCGGTGCTGGTAGCCGGTGCGGCGATGGAGTTCTATGTTTCGCAACACGACAGCTGGATCACGCAGGAGAGCGTGGCCGAGGTGCAGCAGTCGTTGCGTGTTTGCACCGTGGAATTGTCCACGAAGCTGCGGAACGCCGGGGGAGGCCTGCCCCAGGGTTTCCCGAGTGTTGTCGCTGGCGACGGTAATCCGGACACGATCACCGTGAGGTACTCAGAGACCGGCGCCTCGCTGGTGGTGGGAGACTCGACGACCGGAGACCAGGCGAATCCTGTCCTGATCGATCCCGGCAGCGATCTTTCTCCCTTCAGCATCGGGGAGCGTATCTACATCTACCGGCCGCCGAGCGGCCCGGGGGAGTTCTTTACGGTCACCAACCTGGTGGACAATCCGGGTACCGACTGGGACGAAGTCCATCATCAAGGTCAGGACTTGGCGTTAGACCCGGAGGCCGGTGATGTCATCGTGCAACTCGACGAATTCCGCTATTGGATTGATAATGTTACCGATTCGTTGCACCCGCGCATGATGCGTGAGACCAACGGCGCCGTCGAAGTCTACGCGGAAGAAATCCGGGATCTCCAGTTCCACTACGCTCTGACCAATGACTCGGTCGTCGCCGCACCACCGGCCGGCAGTCGGATTGCCGCGGTGGAGTTCTTCGTTGCCGCGCAGACGGGGAAACAGAATCTGACGCTGGCAGGGGACGCAGGACGGCTGACACGCCGCAACACATCGCGGGTCACACTGCGGAATCGCCCCGGGGCGGGCTAAGACGTATTGGGAGCGATCCTCGATCCGAAGGAGCTGTCGATGAAGTACCCGATGTCCGATGAACGCGGTTTCGCGATGATCGCCGTCCTGAGTATTCTGATGATGATCGGAATCCTGGGCATCAGCATGGTCGGTACCTCCACGCAGGAGATGAACATCTCCGACAACTTCAAGCGAGACACGCAGGCGCTCTATGCCGCCGAGGCCGGGGCGGAGGTCGCTTACACTCAGTTCAAGGCGGCGATCGACGCGACCAACCGACCGCCCGATCCGCTGCCCGACGGCACACTCGATTTCAATCGCCACACCGTGACCTACCGGATCGACCACGTCGCCGGCCCGACCCAACGGACGCTGTCCTCCGGAACCTATCGGGGATTGCGCGCGCTGGTGAACGATTACGATATCTGGGGCCATGCCGCTTCGAACGCGACCGCGGTGCAGAACTCGGTCCGCGTGCGCATGGAACAGGCTCTCATTCCCATCTTCCAGTTCGCGATCTTCTACGAGGACGATCTCGAATGGCATCCCGGGCCGGTCATGACCCTCTCCGGCCGTGTGCATTCGAACGCCAATCTCTATCTGGGATCGAACAGCGGTCTAACCGTCCGCTCGTTCGTGACGGCGGCCAATGAGATCCGGCACGGACGTCACCCCGCCTCCGGCCAGAGCAGCGGCAACGGCCGTGTGAGCATTGAAGATGCCCAGGGTGTTGCCCAGAACATGGAGAACCCGACCGGGGGTTGGCTCGATCACAGCGACGCGGACTGGCTGACGAAATCCATGGATCGCTGGGACGGCCAGGTGCAGGACGTCGCCCACGGCGTCACCCGCCTCGAAATCCCCCTCGAAACCGGCGGCGGACCGATCAGCATCATCAAGGGCGCCCCCGGCGGAAACCTTGACTCGTACGAGAGGAAAGCAACACTCAAGATGGTCGACGGTCAGGCGTACACCAAAGTGGGCGTCACCTGGACCAATGTCACCGCCAATATGATCGCCGACGGCACCATTTCCACCGCGACATTCTACGACGCGCGCGAGGGGAAGAACGTGAGTTCGCTGGAAATCGACGTCTCCCAGCTTAACAACAGCCCCTACTGGCCGGACAATGGGATCCTCTACACCCGCAGTACCGTCGGCACTTTTCCCGCGACGCGATTGGTGAATGGCACGGAACTCAAGGACGGACTGACCGTCGTCTCCGAAAACCCGATTTACACGCAGGGGAACTACA
>DATKYL010000276.1:0-8703 GCA_035528515.1 Acidobacteriota bacterium
CACGCCCTCATCGCGATGGCCCCGCTTCTTGATATCTACAGTATCGCAACCCAATTCGCCGACAGCGCGGTTGTCTGGCTGAAAACCCAACCCCACGGTGATGGTGGCTTCGGCACCGGTGACCTTAGCAATCCATATGAAACCGGCTTGGCGCTTGCCGCAATCTCCCTGATCGACCCGGCTTCACCGGCCGCTGCCAACGCGCGGTCATACCTTGAGACCACTCAGCTTCCAAACGGCAGTTGGAACGACGACGCCTACTCCACGGCATTGGCGCTTTACGGTCTCATCCACGAGAGCAATCTCTTCAGCCGTAGCGTGACATTGGCGCCGGGCATGAACCTGCTGGGCTTGCCGGTGGCGCCGGTCGCGCCGATGACGTCGGCCGATCTCTGTTCTCTCGTCACGGGCTGTGAAGGGATTACCGGCTGGGACCGCGTAGGCCAGGACTGGCTGACCGTGCCCTTCGACGTGGCGGTACAGGACGCTTGTTTCGTGCAGACGTCCGCATGCGGGAGTGCCCCTCTTGTGGGGACACTGCTGGGTGAAAACCAGTGTGACATGCTTGAAGAGGGTCTGAATGCGATCTCCGTGCCCAACGAGAACGCCTGCTACACCGCGATGACGTTGATGGACGACATCGGTTCCTGCACCGAGATTCACGAATGGGATCAGGAAGCCCAGAAGTGGGCCTCCCTGATCGAGCCTCCCGGCGATACGCTGCGCTACGGCACCGACTTTGAGATCAACTCGGGCCGGGGGTACTTCGTGCGCCGTCCCGTGGGCGCCGGTGCGAGCGAATGGTGCACCCGGGCCTGCGATACGATCACGCCACCGGAGACACTTCCGGATCTGCTGATTACATCCTACGACATCATCATCGATCCGAACCCGGTGATGCAGAACGAGCAGGTCGGGATCCTGGGCTTGGTTCACAATATCGGCACCGACACCGCGTTCGGTCCGGCGCTCGACTTCTACCTTGGGGATCCGGATGCGGGGGGCGGGTACATGGCCACGTACAATATTCCCGAGAATATCCCGCCCGGCGCCTCCGCCTCGCAGTACTACGGGTATGGCTTCACCTTTACAGGCTGCGGCACGGGCGAGATATACCTTGTCGTCGATCCCAGCAACAGCATCGCCGAACTGTCCGAGGACAACAACAAAGCCCATGAGACGCTGGTGATACTCTGTGCCAAGTCCGCAGCCGATAGCTCGCTGATATCGGCACCGGAAATACAGGGACCGGCGCTGTCGTTCGCCATACCCTCCGCCGCCGACCGCGATGAGACAGACCTCCTTACCGCAGTTGCACCGGCGATCAGCAATGTCACCGTCGGCAGTGTAACCAGTTCATCGGCGACCATCAGCTGGGTGACCGATTCGCTGTCGTTCGGAGGTGTGAACTACGGTACGGCATCGGTTGGCGAATACACGCTGTGTGAGTGGAATTGGTGGGGTGGCTGGCTGCACTTGGTCGAACTGGACGGTCTGGAGCCGGAGACGTCCTACCTGTTCGAGGTCGAGTCGGGCGAAACGGTCGACGACAACGACGGCGCGTACTATTCGTTCACAACCACCTCCGTAGGAGCAGGCAAGCCCGGCACTGTCTACGGCAAGGTCTTGCTCGAAGATTCGACGCCGGCGCCAATGGCGATTGTCTCGGCGACTCTCGCGGATGCCGGGGGCGCGGAATCGTCCCAGTTGAGTGTCATGGCCGGTTGGGACGGCTCATGGGTATTCAATCTGGGGAATCTGAAAGACCCTGTCGGCAATGGCGTCATGGAGTATGCCTCCGGCGACACGGTTCACCTTTCCGCCCAAGGCGGTGCGGACGGCACCGGCGGCATTACGATCGTGCTGTCCGGTACATTCCCGGAAGATGCCGGCGCAATCGTTCTCAGCCCATGCGCGTGCGACTGCCATGCCGATCCGGAGTGCGACGGTGTCACGAGCATCTTGGACGTCGTACTGGCCGTGAATGTTGCATTCCGTGGGGGGGATCCGATTCCTGACCCGAACCCTGCCTGCCCCTTTGAGACAACTGATGTGAACTGTGACAATGTAACAAATATCCTTGATGTCATCTTGCTGGTGGACGTCGCCTTCCGTGGCGGTGATCCCGCGGAGCAGTTCTGTGATCCGTGTCTGTGAGATACTGAGTGGGACGGGTGTTCCCTAAGACAATTGCCGCGTGTCTTTGGGTGTGCATCGCATTCTGTGTGCCCGCTTATGGCGGCAACTCGGTGGTGATCGAATCCAAAACCGTGGCCCCTGGTGCGACGGACGTCAGTCTGGGGGTATATGTCGAGAACAACGACTATCTCCTGGCGCTCGTTCTCCCGCTGGAGATCCGTGAAATCGACCCGGGTTCGTACATCGCCAACTCCTTGGACTTTGACACGGTCAGCTCTGGGCGGGTCGGCCAGAGTGGATTGATGGACTTCTGGGGTTGTCAGTATTCTGATTCGTTTTCGCAGACGTTTGATTGCAGCGGCCCCCTGTCGCACACTTTTGCCCCCGGATCACCAACCCCGCCGGAGAGTTTCTTCACGAATCCCAGTGGTATATTCTGGCATGGGGTCAACGCTTTCGGTCCGTGTCTGGAGCCCGGCTCCGACGGTTCGCCCGGCAATGGGAATCCGTCATTCCGGATCACTTTCGACGTGACCAGTACCCCAGGCGCTTTCGAGATTGACACCTGCTGTTTCGCCCCACTGAACAGTCTGGCGTTCGTAGCTACGTCCGGCGGGGCGGTAATCTGCGACTTCGCCAATTACCTTGAACAAATACCCAGCTTCACGAAGGGCATTGTCACAATCTCATCAGGTTGTCATTGCGATTGCCATGCCGATCCCGAGTGCGATGGTGTCACGAATATTGTGGACGCGGTCATTATTGTCGACGTGGCCTTCCGAGGCGGCAGTCCGCGTCCAGATCCCAACCCCGCATGCCCGTTCGAGATGACCGACGTGAACTGCGATGGGAAGACTGACATCCTCGATGTAGTCACGTTAATCGCCGTTGGCTTCCGCGGCGGCAATCCGGCCGAATTGTTTTGTGATCCCTGTCCCTGATCATGTGTACAGGACCGGAAAAACTGAATAATGCGAGAGCACCCTGATACACCCTCGTATCGTGAAACCGACGCACTGCAATTTACCTGTCTTTTGTTTACGGCAAATACTCTGACATTGAAACGGCAAGAAACCCATTAACCCTTTTCAGGGAGGTACAACGTGCGCAGATTGACTGCGTTGATTGCCTCAGTGTTGGCTCTCTTTTCAGCCCAAGTGTCATTTGGAGCCAACGCCGTGGTGGTCGAATCGAAATCTGTTGCCGCAAGCGCGGCCGGTGTAACGGTAGGCGTCCACGTCGAAAACGACGTCGACATGTCCGGAATGGTGGTGCCACTCGAACTGCGCGCGGTGACGCCGGGGTCGTACATAACGACCTCGTTCAACTTCGCGGTTCAGGGTCGAGTGGGTTCCAGCGGCCTGACGGATTTCCCGACGAGCCTTACTTACGGCGCGCCGGACGCCGCTTTTCCGTGCAGCGGTCCGGTGTCGAACTCGTACGCAACCAGCAGCGCTGTGGATTATGTGAGTCCGGATGCTGCCTTGTGGGTTGGGGTCGTGATAATGAATCCGTTCATGGCACCGGGCAACGATGGTCTGCCGGGTGTGGGGATACCATCGTTCCTGTTCACGTTCGATGTGACGGGCGTCGATGGCCTCTTCGAAATCGATACGTGCTGTGTGACGCCGGCGAATCACCTGCAGTACGTGGACGGGTTCTACATGCCGATCACCCCGTCGTTCACCAAGGGTGTGGTGACGATCGGCGACACGAACCATGCGCCGACGGCGGTCTGCGTTCCCCCTACCATCGGCACTCCTCCGGACCTCTGTGAGGGCCCCTCGTTCGATCCCGCCATGATTGACGGCGGTTCGTTCGACATTGATACCGGCGACGTGATCACGCTTGGTGTTTTCCCGGCGGGTCCGTACCCGATCGGCATAAGCGACATCTGGCTGGTGGTCACGGACAATCATGGAGCTGCCGACACGTGTCAGACGGTCCTGACGGTCGTCGACCGCGAGGATCCGGTGGCGAATTGTCCGGGGCCGCTTGTCTTTTCAAACAGTCCCGGCCAGTGCGGTGCGGCTCCCGACTTCTTCGTGGAGGGAAGCGACAATTGTCCCGGTGTGACCCAGACGTTTACCCCGGCATCGGGCACGTTCTTCCCGGTCGGCACGACGCAAGTCATGAGTGTCGCCACGGACGCCGCCGGCAATGCCGACACCTGCTACTTTGACGTGACCGTCAACGACGACGACGATCCTGTCCTATCGTGCGGACCCGACATCACGGTGCCGAATGACCCCGACGAGTGCGGCGCGGTCGTCAATTACGAGTCCAGCATATCCGTAGTTGACAACTGCCCGGGCCTTGTGGTCACGGGAACCCCGACTTCCGGGTCATTCTTCCTGATCGGCACGACACAAGTCGAAGTGGTGGCCACCGACGGGGCGGACAATGCCGACACCTGCTTCTTCAATGTGATCGTCGAGGACGATCAGGCGCCCGTGGCGATCTGCCCGGGCGACATCGAAATCGTGGTTTCACCGGGGACACCGGATACGGTCGTGACATTCACATCATCCGCGAGTGACAACTGCCCGGGAGCCACTGTCACGTGTGATCCTCCTTCGGGGTCAGTGTTTGCGGTCGGTGCCACTTCGGTCTGCTGTGTCGCGGTTGATGCAACAGGCGATGCCGATACCTGCTGCTTCACTGTTACTGTCCGGGAGGAATCCCCGGTCAACAGGCCCCCTGTGGCGTTGTGTCAGGACATCACGCTCTCCGCCGGTGACGACTGCACCGCGGATGGTTCGGTCGACGATGGGTCTTATGATCCTGACGGTGATTCGATCACGCTTGATCAGGATCCCGCCGGCCCCTATTCACTCGGCTCGACGACGGTAGACTTGATCGTAACCGACGACAAGGGGGCGGTTGACATCTGTCAGGGCGTGGTTACTGTGGTCGACGACACGCCGCCGGTTGTCGAATGCCCGACGGATATCGTGGTGGGCAATGATCCCGGCGTATGCGGTGCCATCGTTTCCTGGGATCCGGCGACGTCGATAGACAACTGCAGTGACGTCAGTGCTTCATGCGTTCCGCCCTCCGGGTCGTTCTTCCCGATCGGAACGACTACGGTAACCTGCACGGCGGTTGACTCTGCCGGCAACTCAGGTGGCTGCACTTTCGACGTGACGGTCAATGATACGGACCCGCCGATTGCCAACTGTCCGGGTGACATCGACGTCATCGTCTCACTTGGAACGCCGGATACGGTTGTGACTTTCCCGTCAACGGTCATCGACAACTGCCCGGGGGCCACGGTCTGGTGCGATCCACCATCAGGATCGGTGTTTCCAGTCGGTGCCACTCTGGTCTGCTGTGTTGCGGAAGATGCAGCCGGCGATGCCGACACCTGCTGTTTCACGGTGACAGTTCGGGAGGACACTCTGATCAACAGGGATCCGGTGGCGTTGTGTCAGGACATCACGCTTTCCGCCGGTGACGACTGCACCGCGGACGGTTCGATCGATGCTGGATCTTATGATCCTGACGGTGATCCGATCACGCTTGATCAGGATCCCGCCGGCCCCTATCCGCTCGGCTCGACGACGGTAGACCTGATCGTAACCGATGACAAGGGGGCGGTTGACATCTGTCAGGCAGTGGTTACTGTGGTCGACGATACTCCGCCGGTTGTCGATTGCCCGGCGGATATCGTGGTGGGCAATGACTCGGCCACGTGCGGAGCTATCGTCGAATTCATTGCATCGGCATCTGACAACTGTGGTGGAGGGTACGTAGACATCGTGTGGGTGGTGGACGGATCGGGTTCCATGGGTGACGATCAAGTGTCCATCGCCAACAATGCCGGCCTGTTCTTCCAGGGTTTAGCCGGGGTGGATTTCCGGCTTGGCGTTCTCGCATACACGGAACAGGCCAATCCAGTAAGTACGGGAGGCATCTTCAAGCCGGGTGGACCTGGAACAGGCGAGTTTACGAGCGATGAGACCACCTTCGCAACCATGGTAACCGCGGTAGGTACCAGCGGATCGGTCACCGAAAGTGGTCTGACCGCCCTGAACAACGCGCTCGACTGGTATCCGTTCCGCGCCGGCTGTCGGAGAGTTCTGGTTCTCGTAACCGACGAGGACGCGGATGATTTTGGCGATTTCGGATTACTCGTTCCCCCTCTCTTGGCCTCCGGGGCAACAATTCACACGGTCATCAGTTTTGCGGACAGCACAGGATACTCCACTCTCGCCCCATCGACCGGCGGTGCACAGCTCGACATCACAACCGACTGGGGAACAAATCTGGCCACCCTGGCTGCCCAGATTTTCATCAGTGCTACATGTGACCCACCCTCCGGATCGCTCTTTCCGGTGGGAGTAACCACGGTCACTTGCACCGCGGTCGATGGCGCCGGCAACCCCGATAGCTGCACATTCGAAGTCACAGTTAACGATACCGAACTTCCCATCGTCCAGTGCCCCAGCGACACGACGATCCCAGCGCCGCCGGGAGCACCAGGCGTGACGGTTGAGTTCAGCGCCACAGCGGATGACAATTGTCCCGGTGTGATGGTAGAATGCACGCCGGCATCTGGATCGTTTTTCCCCGGCGGTACGACGGTGGTAACGTGCGTGGCAACCGATGCAGCCGGGAACGCAGATACGTGTCGCTTTACGGTTACCGTAACCGGTGCCGTGGTCGCACGTACGGTTGCTCTTGACATCAAGCCGAACACGTTGAATGTGAAGCCGTTCGACAAGGGTCAGGGCAACGTCGAACGAGGTGTTTTGCCGGTGGTGATCTTGGGAGGATTAGACTTCGATGTCAACGATATCGATCTGGCCACGATCCTGCTGGAGGGTGTTGCCCCGCTGCCTTGGGCATCATTTGGGGATATCGCCGCACCATCAGACGATAGCGTGTCTTCTTGCAAGGGTAGAACGGGCGGACCAGACGGGTATGAGGATCTGTCGTTGAAGTTTCCTCGGGTCGACATCGTTGCTGCTCTGGGTCCGGTAACCGATGGCGACGTGATAGTACTGACCGCGACCGGCAGCTTGCTGGATGGCACCGCGTTCCAGGGTCAGGACTGTGTCCTGATTCGGGCCGACAAGGGTTCCGCAAAGGTCGCTGTTGCCAGACCCGATGTTTTCGATGTCGGAAACTACCCGAATCCGTTTAACGCGACTACAACCATCAGGTATACGCTGACGGACGATACCCATGTACAGCTGCATGTCTTTGACGTCTTAGGTCGCCGGGTGGCGCGCCTGGTTGATGAGCAGCAGTCGGCCGGTTCGCATGCGGTGCCCTGGGATGGCCGCGATGACCGGGGTCGTTCGGTGGCGACCGGTGTGTACTTCTATCGCCTGATGATTAGCGACGCCGCTTTGACGAAGAAGATGGTGCTGCTGAAGTAGCAACGGAGTGCACGTGTAGGATGCCGTCTCGCAAGGCCATGCGAGACGGCATCCACTGAAAGCCGTTGCCCGGACGCAACCTACGGCCACGAGGAGGGTTGTTGAGCCGGAGGGAGGTGATAGTGCTGAGAAAGTGACACGGCGTAGTGGAGAGCGAGAGCGGGGGCATCAGGAAGATGCGGGGAATACGGTTCCGCTGAGAAAAGAGCAGTATTGCAGAAGGGGTTTTATCATGTCACTTACGAGGCGATTCATAATGCTCCATGCCGCGGTGGTCTTGAGTGCTACTCTTGTCGTTGCGCTCATCGGGCTCACGCCACCCACGGCCTCGGCAGCGCTCACACCGCACCAGGAAGCGATCAACCTTGCGATCGAGCAGGGAGTTGCATGGCTTCGCGGTGGGCAGATCCAGTACGACGCGAGCGGTGTGCAGTACGGGTATTGGGACCCGGGCTACGGCTCGGACGCCTATGCCGCGGGTACGGGTATGGCGTTGCTGGCACTGGTCTCCAACTGGGACGCAGCTTCGGCCAGCGACCCGGATCCGGTCATCGACGACGAACATATCCGTCGTGCCCTCAACTGGCTCCTCGCGAATCAGCAGGGCGATGGAACATGGGGCGGCAATCAGAACTACCAGGTGTCCGCAGCGATTTGGGGCCTGGCGGGTCTGTTGCCGAAGCTGCCACCCGGCTCACCCAGCATTGGCCCCACCCAGACAGCAATCGATGCCGGTGCCGCCTGGCTGGTCATTGCCCAGTGGGACGAGGCATGCCTCTGGGGCAGCGTGGTTCCCAGCAATTACCAGTACTACGGCGGTTTCGGGTACGGCTCGAGTTCGCGCCCGGACCTGTCAAACAGCCAGTTCGCCATCGTGGCCCTGAAGGCCGCGCACCTGAATCCCGCCGCAGACAGTTGGGCCAAGGCCGTTCAGTACATCGAAAGCTGTCAGTATCAGAATCACAGCGACGGCGGGATGTGGTATACCCCCGACTCTCCTGTCTGGGGTCCCGGGAGCACCGGCAGCATGACCGGTGCGGGGGTATGGTCCTATCGGCTGTGTGGCGTCCCGGTCGGCGACAGTCGTGTTCAGGCGGCGTTACAGTGGCTGGATGACAATTACACATACACGCAGAATGCCGCAGGCGATCCCAACTGCAGCCATTATTACTACCTG
>DATKYL010000277.1:0-2698 GCA_035528515.1 Acidobacteriota bacterium
GGCGGCGGATCGGGGACGGAACCCCGGCCGCCGCCTCTTTGGCATCGGCATCGCGGGCGCCGGTTTTCGGCGCCGGGGAGGTAAGAATACTCGGGTTGGGGAAGCTCAGGTGGTGGGACACGGGGCGGCTCACCCGCCCGCGTGGAGGTAACGATCTCACACAGACACGGCACATCAACGGCTCGGAAGGAAACAACTATGCGGACCTGCATCTTACGCCTCTTGGGACTCCTGTTGATTCTCAGCGCGACCGGCGCCCAGGCACAAGTGGTGTTCGAGCACCCGGAAACCGCGGTTTACCACCCCGGCAGCGATCGGTATTTCATCTCGTGTGTCAACAGCGGGAACATCGTGCAGATCGACGCCAACTGGGACACGACCAACTTCTATACCCTCCTCCCCGTGGCGGTGGGCATGACGGTGCTCCGGGACAGCCTCTACGTGCTGGTCGGGGGGGCGTCGGGGATGACGGCGTTTGACCTCATCACCGACAAGAGGATCATGAACGTCGGCGGGCTGCCGCCGAACCTGAACGACATCTGCGCCGATTCGGCGGATAACCTCTATATCACCGACTACGGGGGCGGGCGGCTGTACCGTATCAACATTCACACGAAGACCCCGGAGATCATCGCAGCCAGTCTCCCGCAACCGACCGGCATTCACTACGACTACCGCCACGACCGGGTCCTGTTCTTTCAGTGGACCACCGACGCCGTCATCCAGGCCCTCGATCCGCACACGCTGGCGGTGACGACGGTTGCGCCGACGGGGCTTGACGGTCCAGACGGGATCGTCGACGACCCGGAGGGCAACTACTACATCTCGTTCTGGGGGGCATTCCCCTACGATCGGGGCACGATTTACATGTTCGACAGCCTGTTTACCTTGCCGCCGGTGCTGGTCATCGCCGGGCACAACGGGCCGGCCAATTTCTGTTTCAATGCGGCCGATTCGCTTTTTGTCGTACCCAACGCGCTGGATAACACGGTCGATTTCCTCGTCAATCCGCACCTCGACCCGGACGGCGACGGCGTCGCCAGTGGCGTGGACAACTGTCCTTACACCTTCAATCCTAACCAGGTCGATCTGAATAACAGCGGCATTGGTGACGTTTGTGAGGCAGGGTTCACGCCGTCCGGGTCGACGGTGGCGGTCGATCTCAACGACTCAATCAGTGTGGTCTTCGACGCCGTGACGGAGCCGGGCGTCACGCAGGTGACGATCAATCCGACCGGCCCGGAACCGCCCGAGGGATACCGCATCGTGCCGCCGCCGGGAGCGTGCTACTACGACATCGCGACCGACGCGACCTACGCCGGAACCGTTCACGCGCGGTTCCTCTACGACCCTGCCGACCTGGGCAGCCTCGAATCCGATTTGCGTGTGTTTCATGCGACGGAGGTCAAGTCGGGCACGGTGGTCTGGGAGGATTGTACCGCCTCGCAGGATCTTGATGCCCACGCGATCGAGGGAGCCGTCACCGATTTGTTTGTCTTCATTCTGGCCGAACTCGATTGCCAGTGCCCGTGCCACGCCGACCCGCAATGCGACGGGGTGACCGATGTTCTCGACGTGGTCAAGGCCGTCAACGTCGCGTTCCGCGATGCCGCACCCGGGGTCGATCCCGGCTGCCCCAATGATCAGACCGATGTGAGTTGTGACGGTGCAACGAACGTCATTGACGTGGTGAAGTTCGTCAATGTGGCGTTTCGCAGCGGGGATCCGATGATCCAGTTCTGTGATCCCTGTGCACCTTAGGCGTACGTACGCTCGGTCACAATAGATGATCACGTGTGCAGGATGGGGCGCTGAGGCGGCGCGGCCGCCGCCTCTTCTTGGTGAACTGTGCGGCCGCAATGACGGTTTCTGTCATTGTCCCGCGTCGCGGGACCGCGATCACAGGGGAGTGTTGAAGAACCTGATGTACAATGCCCGTCAATCGCCAGGACATCAACGCGACACTTTTTAGTGAGTGGACGCCAGGCGCCCTCGCCTGGCGTCATGTATGCCAAGCGAGGGCGCCTGGCATCCACATTGGTTTTTCAACGGGCCCCACAGATCGCGGCCACACGTGCCATACACGAACCGTCGGCTTCCACGCCGGCACCGGCAAGAAGCAGATCCCTCGGTCCCCTCGGGATGACTCGATGGGTATTCAGTCACTATATCAGAAATGGAAGTCATCCCAGAAGAGACGATGCGAGTCATTCCATAAAAGACAGTGGGAGTCTTTCCGAGGGGACCGAGGAATCTGCTTCTTCTGCCCTTACGAGAGTGTTCCCTGCTCGGACAGATTCTACTTACGCACATGGCTCGCATCGTAGGGGCGACACGGTGTGTCGCCCGTTCCGACGAGAGAGATGGCAACGGTCAGGGCGAGGCGGCGCCTCTCCCCTACCGGGCAAACACCCGCAGCGCATTTTCCCGGAGGATTTTCTGGGCTACGTCTTCGGGATAATTCAGCGCGCGGAACGCCTTGATGTTGGCATCGAGGGTGGGTACCCCGGGGCCGGGCCAGTCGGTGCCCCACATGACTCTGTCGGCGAAACGCGGGAGGTCGGGGAAGACCTCCGGGAGCTTTTTGGGGGGGATGCTCGAGATGTCAGCGTAGATATTGGGGTGGCGGCGCAGGAGGTAGCGCGCGGTCTCATACCAGAGCGGGCGACCGAGATGCGCTATCACAATCGTCAGGTCG
>DATKYL010000278.1:0-7775 GCA_035528515.1 Acidobacteriota bacterium
CGCATCCAGCCTGGTGACGCGCTGTACGGCGGCCCGTTGGCGGCCGCGCCGGCGGGGATGGTCTATCAGCTCTCCGTGTACAAACTGAGCGGCGACGCGCTGGAGGATTATCTGGAGTTGATCCGATTTCAGTGGGATCCGGAGAACTACCTCGCGCGTGATCTGGATTCGAACATCATCCCCCTCACGACCGGCTCGGGCATGGACTTGGGCGTCAACGTCATGGAATGGGACGGTCTGATGTTGAGCGTCGTCCCGATAGAGGACACTGGCCCGGGCGTTCTCGGTCCCCTTCTTCTGTTCAGCGTCCCCAACGCCCCTGGGACGAGACGGGATCTGTTCACGCCCATCGATGTCCTCCAGTTTCTGGGTATTCCGGCGCCGGTTGAAGGAGCCTTCACGCTTGTTTCCCAGTCGAATAAGAAAGGTCATCCTGATGCCGACTGGCGTGACGGGTCGGAGGGATACGGTATTTGGTTTGCCCAGCCCGAGACGTCCGATCGCATCGAGATCGATCCGATTGTCGAGTACGACAGCTATCAGAAAATCGTCTTCCCGCCGACGGGCAGCACAGATACAGATACGGCGACGTATCGTATCTGGGTCAACCCCGTATACCCGGAGAGCTCGTTCTCCAATTTCGGCAATGTGTTCCGGTACCAGGAAGTGGACTATCTGTTCGTCGACAGCGTGCCGCTCCACGACGAGACCGGGCTGATCCCTATGACCGGTCCCCAGGTACCGTTGGGCGAGGAGCCCATCGTCGAGGACGGTGAGACCGTAGGTTACCTCTACCACGGCCCTTCGGGTCAGGTGTGTTCGCTACGGGTTGACCATCCCTGGCTGACCCGCTGCAACACCGACCCCTTCGAATCACTTATTTTCGACGGTGACAGCGCGATCGTGATCGACGGCGATACGGTGGGATTCGTCTTCTACAACGAAGACTCCAGCGAGGTCTGCGAGCTGCGTGTCGACGATCCCGCGTTGTCCAAATGCGAGGACAACGACGGCAACAACATCGAGGAGAAGTTCTACGAGCGCATCTTCACGGATGTGGGAACGACACCGCGCCAGGGAACGACAACGGAAGGCGATACCATTGTTGCGCCGACCTTACCGATGTTCGGACCGCTGGGCTCGTTCCTGTTTGAGCTGGAGGCCTGGCTCGTGTTCGATCCCGCCAGCGGGCTGGAGCCGCTGTCGTTGGGGCGCCTTGCGGTGGACACCGATCCGACGTCGAATTTTCAGGGCATGATCGCCACCGACCGCTCCGACCAGGCGAACCCCTTCACTCTGACTGAGACTGCCGATCGTAACTTCCATTTCCCGGGTGAGGACTTCCTGCAGGGACTCGAGGCGTACGGCCTCGAATCGCCGTTGAACGTCATTGACGATACGCGTCCGATCAAGATCTGGCTCACGATGGAGCCGGCCCAGAAACTCTATCAACCGGCGTTCGGCGGCGGCTGCGGCTGCATGGTCGATGTCAATCTCGACTGGGAGCCGGACAAGCCCTTCCGCCAGATGATCGTCATGTCGGCCTGGCTGCCGACGACGGAGACCTTTGCCTCGGTGATTGAGAACGATGACACGACCCTGGCCCCGGCGACGCGACCGCTGATCTACCGCGATCTCAATCCGGGGACCGATCCGCAGACAAGTCTGAACGAAGGCAACCGCTGGCCCACGATGACGATCCACCTGAACAACGTGGGCCCGTAGGCGACTGTCCCGGAACCTTTTCAAACGGCGCTCCCGATGGGGGCGCCGATTTCATATGGTGCCGGCGATTGCAGTCGTGGGGTGCACGAAGATGCAGGCCTTTGCATCGGGCGGGTTGGTCCGGCGCGGGGGCTGTCTCGCAAGTCATTGAATACCAAGGGGGTCCTTGGGGCCGGCTGCCGCTACGATCCGGCATGTGCGTTGCGCTATTGGAGATCGGCAAGGAGAATGAGATGGATACGCGACGCTATCGTTCATTAAGCCGGGATCGGAAAGAGAAGCAGAAGCCGCGGGCCGACCAGGGGACGCTCTGGGTTCTGATCGTGGTCATCGTGGCGACTGTGATTGCTCTGACCTTTGATGACGCGCAGGGGGCAATGACCCTGCTGACGACAGCCGGCTTCGGACTCTGATATCAGCCTTCAACGGCCGGGATCGTCCGGCCGGCCTTGACCATACTGCAACCTGGTCCTTCAACCAGTGTCTCCTCCCCGCGGGAAATCCCGCGCCCCTCCGGTGCGGGATTTCTTTTTGTGCGCGTTCAACGCCGCGGACGCGAGCGCCGATAACTCTCTATATGGGGCGGGCAACCGACCAGTCGATCTGTGTTCTGGTGGTCGAGAACCACGATGAGGTGCGTGCGTTGATCGCCAACGTCGTGGTGGAACAGGGATGGCAGGCCCTGCAGGCGGTCGGCATCTCCGAGGCCTTGAGGTACCTGAAAGAACACCACATCGACGCGATTATCTCGGACTGGGAATTGAACGACGGCGACGGGCGCTCGCTACTCGAGGCGGCGGGACGCACCGGTGGCCACCGGATTCCGGTCGTGGTCGTTTCGAGTTACGCCTCTCCCGAACTGCGGGAGGAAGCCATCAAGGCCGGCGCGATCGACCTGCTGGAAAAACCCTTTCGCATCGAGCAGCTGACCGGTCTTCTGAACAGCGGTCTGCAGCAGGCGGCCGCGCTCGTCTGACCGTCCGGACCGGACCTCTCCCCCGCTTATTAATGCCGCCGCTGCGGCCGACCGGTCTACTTCGGCGCAAACGACGGGAAATAGTCGTTGCCGTTCGACGTGATCCGATACGGCGCTGACTTCCCCTCTGAATCCATGATGAAGATGTAGCCGGCGGTTGAGGCGAACGTGATCCATTTCGCATCGGGCGACCAGGAGACCGGGCCCTGGAACGGGATGATGCGTTCGGTGCGTTCGAGGATGCGTTTCTTCGTCGCTCCGTCGGGGGTGACCAGGTAGATGCCCCCGTCGTCGGTTCTCGTATCGACATAGGCGATCCACTGGCCGTCGGGCGACCATGACGGGCCGGATACGAAGGGAATCTGTGCGGCGGCGCGTTCGAGTTCGTCTTCGGAGCGGACGATCCCCGTCGCCGGGACCACCACCAGCCCGACCCCCTGCAATGTTCCTGCGGTGCCGGTGCTCGACGGCGCGTTCATGCGGTTGTAGATGAAGGCGATCTGCTTTCCGTCGGGTGACCATGTCGGTTCGAGGCCCTGGCACTCGCCGGGCGCCGCGCCCGGACGCGTCAGCGTAACGACCTCGGAGCCGTCGAAGGTGCGGTATTCGATCTGATAGTCGGGCAGTTCGGCATCGATGCTATTGGCGTTCATGTCGCGAGTGTAGAGAATGTACTTCCCGTCGGACGACCAGCACGGTTGACGCGATCCGTGGTTGAAGGTGATCCACCACCAGAAACCGTCGCGCGTGGAGTCGACATGCGACGCGAAGACGTCGTAGAGACGGTGTGTCCCGCCACCCCCGTCGGGGAGTGAGTAGCTGAAACCGCCCTGGCGGGTGAACGCCACGCGCTTGCCGTCCGAAGCCCAAGCCGGCCGGCCGACGATGTTCTCGAGGGACTTCCAGCGCTTCTGCTCGGAGCCGTCGGCTTTCATCAGCCAGATATTGCGGCTGCGCACAAAGGCTATCTGCCACGGCAGATCGGGGGCCTTGCCCGAACCTGAATTCTGCGCACCGGCGGGCAGCGGCAGGAGGAGTGCACTGAGAAGGCAGATCAGAATGCGTTGCGGTTTTCGTGCGGCCATCACCTGTCGTCCTTTCGTTGATCCCCCGGGTCCAGGGAGTTTATACACCGCCCGGCGTCCCCCGTGACGGGAGGCGGCAATTTAGCGCGGGCGGCGCCGGATCGCAAACAGACCTCGGCCGTCCCCCAAGAGAGAAGATCGGCGGGATGGCCTGCGGTCTCATCGTGCAATCTGCAAGTCGTGATGCAGAATCCCCTGACATCCTGTCTTGAGCGATAGTTCACGACATCGCCCTAACGGCTTGCCAAACAACGCGATGCACGTGTTGTGCCCATCCGGCCCGGTGATTGCCAATGAATTCGGAGGTTTCGATCGAAAGGGTCGTAGCTGAAGCACAATGAGTCAGGGGTGCGACAGGGAAGGTGACGGATGATTGGGGAAGTGGCGCACAGATCTTCTGAGAATAAGGGGGCGGGATACATCTCCGGATTCACGTTGATCGAGCTGATGATCGTGGTGGTGATCATCGGGATTCTGGCTGCTCTCGCGATTCCTCGCTTCATGTCGACGGCGGCCCGTGCGAAGCAGTCGGAGGCGAAGCAGATTCTTAAGCAGATTTACGTCCAGCAGCGCGCCTACCGGCAATTCTACGAGTCGTATTTCGTCCCGGGCGGTCCGGCGGATGCCGCGACCCCCGATGCGTTCGCCAGAATCACGATCGAGATCATGCCGCCCGCACGCTATCAGTATGTGATCACATCGGCGGATGGGGGATTTTCGGAATTTCTGGCAACGGCCACCTGTGCGGCGCCGGGACTTGACGACGATCCGGCTCCGGACATCTGGAGCATCGACCACCTCGGCAATCTCATCGTGGTGTCGGACGATAGCGACATCTAAGCGGAGCGACCGATGACGAGGCATTGCAAAATGCACTACGGCAGGCAGAATCCGAGGTTATCGGGGGAGCAGACCACTGTCGCGGGGGGGTCCAGGCGGCGGTCGGTCGATATTTCACCAGCCCAAGTCGTTCGGGCAGAACAGGAAAGGAAGGCCATCGGCGTCCCGGCGTGCTGCATCTGCTCCCGGGCACCGCGTTTGCCAACAGTTGAGGCGTGACGTGACTGATAGAGGACTATTAGCAGCAGTATCCGAACCATTCACACGAGGAGGCACCATGCTGTCCAAGCTCCACCGCTCGAACAAGGGCTTCACCCTTATCGAGTTGATGATCGTTGTGGTCATCATTGGCATCCTGGCCGCTCTGGCCATCCCGCGGTTCATGGCCTCGACCACCAAGTCGAAGCAGAGCGAAGCCAAGCAGTTGCTCAAGCAGGTCTATGTGATGGAGCGCGCCTACCGGCAGGAATACGACACCTACTGGGGCAACGGCGTCACGTCCGATGCGGCCAACCCGAACAACTTCTCACGGATTGGTGTGCAGGTCATGACCACCGCGCGCTACAGCTACGCGATCGTATCCGACGCGACGACGTTCACGGTGACGGCGACCGGCAACCTGGATGACGACGCCACCATTGACACCTGGACGATCGATCACAACGGGAATCTACTGAACACCATTGACGACGCATCCAGTTGATCCTGGCATGCGTAGTGTCATGACGAACGGCGCCCCCCGCCTGGCGGGGGGCGCCGTTTGCTTTTGGGACTAAGGGGCTACTTCCGGAGCCGCACAACGAAGTTGATCAGCCGCCCGGGTACGTAGATCTGTTTGATGCGATCGCCGCTCAGGTGCGGGGCGATCTTCGCGTCGGCCTCGGCGGCGGCGACCACGACGCTCTCGGGGGCGTCACTGGCAACGGTCACCTGCCCCCGCAGGCGGCCGTTAACCTGCACGGCAATCACCATGGTGGCGGCCGGGAGAGCGGCCTGGTCGACCTGCGGCCAGCCGGCCCGGAATACGGTGGGACCGAATCCGAGGACCTCCCACCATTCCTCGGCGAGATGCGGCGTCAGCGGCGCCAGGAGGCGCGCGATCGCCGCGGCACAGACGAAACGCAATTCGGGGCGCAGATCGGCGCCCGATCCCAGCGTGCCGACGAGTTCCATCACCGCCGCGGTGTGGGTGTTCAATTGCAGGGCCTCGAAATCGCGGTCGATCTTGGCGATGGTCTCATGCAGTTTCCGGTAGGCATCGCGCTCGACCGCCGTCAGGGAGTCGGGATCGAAGCGGGTTTCCGGGTCGACTGTCTGCGTGCCGACCGCTTCCCGCGCGTCGGCGACGAAACGTTCGACTTTGAGCAGAAAGCGCTCGGCCCCGACCAGGCCCGCGTGCGCCGCATCGCCCCAGAGGACCTCGCGGTCGCCGGGGGCGGCGAAGAACATGGTCAGCCGTACCGGATCGACCCCGTAGCGCGCCATGAGGTCGATCGGCGAAACGACGTTCCCTTTCGACTTCGACATCACCCGGCCCTCGCCGTCGAGAACCATCCCGTGGTTGAACATATTGATGGCCGGTTCGTCGACGGTCAGCCAGCCGATGTCCTTCAGGAACTTGGTAAAGAACCGGAAGTAGATCAAATGGCCGGTGGCATGGGTGATCCCGCCGATGTAACAGTCAATCGGCAGCCAGCTCGCCGCCTTCTTACGTTCGAAGAGGGCGCTGTCGTTGTGCGGGTCGAGGTAGCGCAGGAAGTACCAGGACGAGCAGACAAAGCAATCCATCGTATCGGGATCGCGCTGGGCTTCTTTGCCGCAGGTCGGACAGGTAACGGTCATATATTCGGGCACATCGGCGAGCGGCGATCGTCCCGTGGGCAGGTACTTGATTTCACCGGCGGGGAGTTCGACCGGGAGATCCTTTTCCGGAACGGGTACGACACCGCAGGTGGGGCAATGGATCATCGGAATCGGCGCGCCCCAGTACCGTTGGCGGGAGGTGAGCCAGTCGGTCAGGTGGTATTGCACCTGCGCCCGGCCGGTCCCCTCTTTTTCCAGTTGGGCGATGACCGCGTCGACGCCGGCCTGTCCGGCGAGACCGTCGAACGGTCCCGAGTTGGCCATCACGCCGTAGTCGCTCGTCGCCGCTTCTATCGCATCGCCGGCAGAGAGCGTATCGCCGGTGCGGATGACCGGACGTATCGGCAGGCCGTATTTCCGGGCGAACTCGAAGTCGCGTTGATCGTGGGCCGGGACCGCCATGATGCAGCCGGTGCCGTATCCGGCGAGGACGTAGTCGGCGACCCAGAGAGGGATCTTTTCGCCCGAGACCGGATTGACCACCGTAACGCCGGTGTCGACCCCTTCGCGTTCGGCTTCGGCCATCCGTTCAACCGATGATTGGCGTCGCATTTTCGCCACGAAAGCATCGATCGCCGGACGGTGCCGGTCGGGAATGGCCAGCGTGCTCAAGAGCGGGGCATCGGGTGCGATCGCCATGAACGTCACGCCGTAGATCGTGTCGGGCCGGGTGGTGAAGATCGGGATTTTCGTGCCGTCTTCGAGCCGGAACTCGATTTCGGCGCCGGTGGAACGGCCGATCCAGTTGCGCTGAAGGGTCTTGAGGTTTTCGGGCCACCCTTTGAGCGTATCGATATCGTCCTGCAGGCGATCGGCATAGGCGGTAATCTTGAGATACCACTGTGTCAGCGCTTTGCGTCCGACGGGACTCTCGCAGCGCCAGCAGATGCCCCCGGCCGCCTGCTCGTTGGCGAGAACCGTATTGCAGTGATCGCACCAGTTGACCTCGGACTCTTTGCGGTAAGCGAGTCCGTGTTTGAAGAACTGGATGAACAACCACTGCGTCCATTTGTAGTAGTCCGGGAAACAGGATGCGACCTCGCGTGTCCAGTCGAACGAGATGCCGACCTTCTGCAACGTGGCCTTGGATTGCGCGATGTTGGCCAGTGTCCAGTCGTGCGGGTGCATCCCGCGTTTGATCGCCGCCTGTTCGGCGGGCAGGCCGAAAGCATCCCAGCCGAACGGGTGCAGGACCTGGCGCCCCTCCATCATCTTCTTCCGCGCGACCGCGTCGGTCATCGTGTAGTTGCGGAAATGCCCCATGTGGATGTCGCCCGAGGGGTACG
>DATKYL010000279.1:0-10166 GCA_035528515.1 Acidobacteriota bacterium
TAACCCCGCCCTGAAAACGGTCTACCAACGCCTCCGCGACGGCGGCAAGCCCGGCAAGCTCGCCATCGCCGCCTGCATGCGACGCTTACTGCTCATCGCTCGAGCCGTGCTCAAACAACAACGACCCTTTGATCCCGCTTACGGGAGGACTTAAAACTTGACAGTCAAGACGGTATCTACAATCGCTCGTTGTTGTGTTGTTCCTTGAATGTGGCGCCACCCGCCACACCGATGGCGTGCCTATTCCCACTCAATCGTCGCGGGGGGTTTGGAGGAGATGTCGTAGGCGACGCGGTTGATGCCCTGGACTTCGTTGATGATGCGGTTGGAGATGCGTTTCAGTAGATCATAGGGGATTTCCGACCAGTCGGCGGTCATGCCGTCGGTGGAAGACACCGCGCGCAAACATAGGGCGCGCTCATATGTTCGTTCATCACCCATCACGCCGACCGACCGGACCGGCAACAGCACCGAAAACGCCTGCCAGATCTTGTCGTACCAGCCGCTCCGTCGCAGTTCTTCGATGAAGATGTGATCGGCTTTGCGCAAGAGGTCGCAATCGTCGCGGGTGACCGCGCCGGGGATACGTACGGCGAGGCCCGGCCCCGGGAACGGGTGGCGTCCGAGGACCGATTCGGGTAAGCCGAGACGTCGTCCGGCGGTGCGGACCTCGTCCTTGAACAGCCACTTCAGCGGTTCGACCAGTTTGAGCCTCATGCGCTCGGGCAGGCCGCCGACGTTGTGGTGCGACTTGATTACCGCCGACGGACCGCGCACCGAGGTGCTCTCGATCACATCGGGATACAACGTTCCCTGGGCGAGAAAATCGATCGGTCCGATCTGCGCCGCCTCCGCCTCGAAGACCTCAATGAAAACCCGGCCGATCGTCTTGCGCTTCTCCTCGGGTAAGATAATCCCGTCGAGCGCGTTCAGGAACCGGTCGACCGCATCGACGACCCGGATCTTGACGCCCGCCGTTTCCAGCGCCGCCTGTACTTCGGAGACTTCTTCGTAGCGGAGCAGGCCGGTATCGACAAAGACGGGGTGCGACCGTTCGCCGATCGCTTTCTGCAGCAGCACGGCCAGCACCGCCGAATCGACGCCTCCCGACACGCCGAGCAGAACGTTGCCGTCGCCGATCATCTCACGCACCTCGGCGATCGCCTGATCGACAAACACGCCGGCATCCCAGCCGCCGGCGCAATGACAGGCGTCGTACAGGAACGCGCGCAGGATTTCGCGCCCGTGCTCGGTGTGTTCTACTTCGGGATGGAATTGCAGTCCCCAGAACTGCCTATCCGGATCATGCACCGCCGCGAACGGGACCGAATCGGTGTGACCGATACCGATCATACCGTCTGGGAGGGCCGTCAGCGTGTCACCGTGACTCATCCACACGTTGAACGCCGGCGGCAGCCCCGACCACAGAACATCGTCGCACGTCTGCGACAGGCGCGCGCGTCCGTACTCGCGGCTGTGCGAACAGGCGAGGGTGCCGCCGAAGTGACGACCGTACAACTGCAAGCCGTAACAGATACCCAGTTTGGGCAGTTCGCTTTCGAGGAAACGCGGGTCGCAGGTGGGCGCGTCGGGATCGTCGACCGACGCCGGTCCGCCGGAGAAGATCAGGCCGCGCGCCGCCGTCCAGTCGACCTCGTCGGGCGCAATCGTCGGCGGCACGACACGCGAGAAGACACCGAGTTCACGCACCCGGCGCGCGATCAACTGCGTGTACTGGGAACCGAAGTCGAGAATCCAGATCGTATCGGAAGCCCGGTCGCTCATGATCACCTCGTCCGCTTCAGAATCGTGTCGACGGTGCCTTGCTGGTCGTCGGTGCGGGGGTAGTCGGTTCGCTCATGCAATCCCCGTGATTCCCGACGTTTCAACGCACTTTTCGCGATCAGTTCACCGATGAGCGTAGCATTGCGATACTCCAGCGTGTCGCCGTTGACGCCCAGCCGCCGGAACCGTTCTTCGGCGCTCCGGTGCAGTTCCCGCAACGTTCTGACGGCGGTCCGCAGACCGGCCCCATCGCGAATAATCCCCACATAGGTCCACATCGTCTGGCGCAGGCGGGTCCAACTGCGTCGATGACGCACCACCCGGCCGACCGCCGGCAGCGTCACACGGGGCGGTTTGTCCGGCAGGAGGCGCGCCAGGCTTGCGTGCCGCCGTCGCGCCGAGGTGGCGGCGCGGTCGGCGAAGACCATCGCCTCCAGAAGTGAGTTCGATGCCAGACGGTTGGCGCCGTGCAGACCGGTGCTGGCGACCTCTCCCGCCGCCCACAGGCCCGGCAGATCGGTTTGCGCCTGCTCATCGGTGACCACCCCGCCGCACGCGTAATGCGCCGCCGGGAGCACCGGTATCGGTTCGCGCGTGATATCGATCCCGAGTTCGCGACAGCGCGCGGCGATATTCGGGAATCGTTTTCTGAGAAACTCCGGCTTGAGATGGGTCAAATCGAGATAGGCGCAACGCGAACGGGTGCGGCGGCTTTCCGAAACGATCGCGCGCGCGACGACATCACGCGGCGCGAGGTCACCCAACGGATGAAAACGGTGCATGAACGCTTCACCACGGCCGTTGCGCAGAATTCCCCCCGCCCCCCGCGTGGCCTCTGAAATCAGAAACCGTCCGGCTTTGGGAGCACACAGACGGGTGGGATGGAATTGCACGAACTCCATGTTCGCCACCCGGCAGCCGGCACGGTACGCCATCGCGACCCCGTCACCGGTAGCAATCGCCGGGTTGGTCGTGTAACGATACACCTGACCCAACCCGCCGGTCGCCAGGATCGTAACCGGCGCCATGATCCGCTCGATCACTCGCCGGTAGCGGTCGAAGACGATCGCACCGGCACAACGCCGCTCCCCGTTCCGGCGATCGAGCAGCAGATCGATCGCCAGATGGTGAACCAGGAGAGTGGCGTTCGGATGGGTCGTCAACGCGGTCACGAGGGCGGTTTCGATTTCCTGACCGGTCAGGTCGGTGGCGTGGGCGACCCGGGGCGCGGAGTGCCCCCCTTCCAGGCCGAGATCGAGGTTGGCCATCGTGTGCAGCCCGCGCCGGTAAGAGAACCTGACGCCGACGTCGATCAGCGCCCGTATCATCGCCGGCCCGGCTTCGACCACCCCGCGCACGATCTGCGGTCTGCTGAGACCGCCGCCGACGGTGATGGTGTCGGCGATGTGGGCGTCGACTGAATCCATCTTCGAAAGCACCGCGGCGATGCCGCCCTGGGCGTAGTTCGTGTTCGACTCAACTTCGCCCTTCTTTGTGATGACACAAACCTTGCCGGCGTCGGCCAGACGCAGTGCCGTCCAGAGACCGGCGATCCCGGATCCCATGACGAGGAAGTCGACCCGACTGTCCTCGATCATTCCTTTGGTCTTCTGCCTTGGTGTCACGAATTCTCAGCTCCGGTGGCGACAACGTCCGCGAGATCGTCGCCCGCAATAAGGTCAAGGGTCAGGCGCAGAACGTACACCGGTATGTCCGATGTCCAGGACGGGTCGATCTTGACCGCATCCTTGTGCGTCGTCAATAGCCAGTCGCTACGGCTGCGTCGGCAGGATTGTACCAGATCGGCCAGATCATCCCTCGTGTAAGCATGGTGATCGGGGTAACACATCACCCCGGCGGGAGTAACACCATACGCTTCGAGGTGTTCGAGGAAACGCGACGGCGCGCCGAGCCCGCAGAACACGTACGGCGGTCCCGACGGGACCGTTTCAGCCTCGCGCACGTCTTCCGATCCCACACGCGCGAAGCCCGCCGACTGCGTGCGATACCACGCGACCGGGCCGGTGAATCCCCAGCCGCGCAGGGCCAATCGGTGTCTTTCGCACATCGCGTCGTCGCACACGGTCGCACTCACAATCGCCACGTATGTCGCCTGCGCCACCGTCTGCGGACGGACGCGCCAGCGGCCGAAGGGAAGATAGCGCACGGGTGATGTGCAGTCACGCGGGGACAGCACGACGATGCGCCGTTCACCCTGCCAGCGGCGGCTGACACCGTCGTCGAAGATGATCGCCCTGTGCCGTCCGGCCTCATCGAGGCGTGCGATCACGTCGGCCGGCTCATCGCCAACGTGCACCGGGATGCGCGTCTCCCGCCACAGCATGAGCGCCTCATCACCGACGGCTGCCACCGGAGGCTCAGATCCGGATTCATCGACCACAAAGGTGCCGTGGGCACGGCGGCCGTATCCTTTGGTGACCAGCCCCGGCGTCAGGCCGCGCTCCTGCAATCGCCGGGCGAGATGAGCGGCGAGGGGTGTCTTGCCGGTGCCACCGACCAACGGCGAGGAGACCACTATCAGGGACGCGCGGGACAGTGGCGGGAAAATGCGTCGCCGGCCCTGATCGATTATCATCGCCGCGCGATACAGCCAGGACGCCGGCCGCGCAAGCGCGGCAAAACAAAACAGGCCGGGCGAACGCCGGCCTTCTGTCCAGTCACGAAAAAGTCTGCGCGAAGACCTCTTCAATCCCCGGTCCCCTGCTCGTCGGCCACCGGACACTCGGCGTCGCTTGCGCGCCCCTCGAGTGCATCCAGCACTGCGAAGAGGTCGTCGACCACCTCGTCCCGTATGCCGATCAGTCTTTCGCGCAGATCACGCGCCCGTCGCCGTCGTGTTTCGACCGCCTCGGGCGAACGCAACCGGGCGGCCACCGCGGCGCGCAACGATGCGGCGTCGGAGACTTCAGTTGCCGTTCCCAGCCCGATCAGAAGTTCAGCGGCGTCACGTTGCTGTTCCATGTGCGGTCCGAAGACCACCGGAGCGCCGGCCAGGGCGGGTTCGAGCGGGTTGTGACCGCCG
The DNA here is from genome assembly GCA_035528515.1 of Acidobacteriota bacterium. Classification (GTDB taxonomy): domain Bacteria; phylum Zixibacteria; class MSB-5A5; order WJJR01; family WJJR01; genus DATKYL01. The sequence continues at coordinate 4,829 of DATKYL010000279.1, forward strand.
TAGGGACGCAGGCTTCCGCCGACAAATGCCACGGCGGCCCGCGGATAGAGTCGTGCCAGAATCCCCATCTTGTCGATCAGCAGAACGGCACCGCGGGGGGGGGTGATCCCGGCCGGCTCCAGCTCCGACCAGCGCGCGGTCTCGAAACCTGAGCGGCGGACAATGCGGGCGACTTTGTCGAAGCGATCAGGATGACGCGGTGCCATCCAGAGTTGCAGGTCGGGGAACTCGGTCCGCAGCACACGGTAGGCCTCAAGAATGGCGCTTTCCTCGCCCGGCCGCACGCAGCCGGCGATCCAGACCGGCCGGGTTTCGATCCCCACGCCCTCCATGACCGCCTCCCAGCGATCCGCCCGGCGCCCAATGGTCGGAACTTTCAGCGACCCGGCGGCCCGTACCCGCCAGGGATCGACGCCGAGCGCGAGCACACGTTCAGCCTCTTCCTGTGTGCGCATGAAGAAGAACCGCACCGGCCGCAGGATGGAACGCCAGTAGGCAGAGCCCATCCGATAGCGGCGAAACGCCTTCTCCGAGAGACGACCGTTGACGATAAACACCGGCACGTCGCGGGACGCGGCGACGGTCAGGAAGTTCGGCCACCATTCGGTTTCGATCAGGACCAGGGCCCGTGGATTGAGATGGTCGAATGCCCGGCGCATCGGGTCGGGGAGGTCAAAAGGTACGCGGAATCGCGTGGTGCCCGGCGGGTACACTTCCCCACACAACTGGTAGCCCGTTTCGGTCATGGCCGAGACGACGATGTTGTGGCCGCGGGCGGTGACCGCCTCTGCGAAGTACCCGCCGACGCGGACCTCGCCCATCGAGGCGGCGTGGATCCAGATCGGGCGGGGCGGCGGATTGGGCGGCAACTCCTCGGTCCAGCGCTCGCGGATGCTCTCTTCCGACCAGCGCTCGGAGCGTTTCCACCACCATGCTCCGACGCGCGCCACGCCGCCGGCGCCGACCGTGTAGACGTCGGTCAGTCGCCGCGCCCAGAAACTCGGCTGGTGGCGCGGTCGCTTGCCGTCGGTCTTCCCGCCGGCCCGGTCCTCATGGGTGTCGTCATTCGCCATCACAGGGCCAATATATGGCATCCGGCGCCGTCATCCCACTCCGATGCCGGACACCCGGTCATTCAGGGTCAATTGCCGGAGGATTCCGCCCAGCGGCAAATGAGGTCGGCGGCGCGTCCGGGTGCGCCCGGCCCCCCGAGTGCCACCCGAACCTCGGTGAGTCCCCTGAGCTGTTCCCGGCGGGCATCCTGATCGACGATCAGACGATACGCCTCGGTTGCAACGCGTTCCGAGGTCAGATCGCGCTGTACCAGCTCGGGAACAACCGACCGTCCGGCGATGAGATTCGGCATCGCGATGTACGGAACCCGGATCAGGCTGCGGGCAATGAGATAATTCACGGTGTTCATGCGATATCCCGTAACCATCGGCGTGCCCAGGAGAGCGCATTCGATCGTGGTGGTCCCGGTCTTGGTGAGAACCAGATCCGAGGCCGCCACGAGGTCATAGACGTCCGACGACACGATCAACTCGGCGCGGTGTCCCGCGAAATGCCCGGCCATATCCGCCAGAACCGGCGCCAGTCCGAGCGCCGCCCGAACCCCGGGGATCTTTCCGCGCAGACCGGCGATGGCCTCAGTGAAGACCGGGAGGTGGATATCGAAGTCCTGCCGCCGCGCGCCGGGCAACATGGTAATGAGGATCTCGTCCGCCGCAACGCCAAAGCGGTCGCGCAGCGCCGGGCGCGGCGCGGAAGGTTTGACCAGGTCGATCAGAGGATGCCCGACCCATTCGGTAGTGACGCCGTTTGCTTCGAAGAAATCCCGTTCGAACGGAAAGACGACAATCGATCGATCGACGTAACGCCGGAAGGCCTTAAGGCGCCCCCGGCCCCAGGCCCAGACCTGCGGTACGATGTAATAGTAGACATCGATCCCCTGCCTCTTGACCCGCGACGCCAGACGGAGATTGAAGCCGGGATAGTCGATCAGGATTACCGCACGGGGTTGACGTCGCCCGATTTCCGCCGCGAGTCCGTTGAGACGGCGACGGAAGGCGCCTGCCGAACGCAGCACCCCGGAGAACCCCATCACGCTCCAGTCGCGGGCGTCCTCCCAGAGGTCGCAGCCTGCCGCTGCCATGCGATCGGAGCCGACGCCCCAGAGTTCCCAGTCGGGTCGGCGCTCCCTGACGGCCTGCGCGAGGAGCGCACCGTGAAGGTCGCCCGAAGGTTCACCGGCTACGATACAAAAAGAAACCATCGGCACGGGTCACGCGATGGAAAGATGGGTGAAGACGCGAGAGACGGCCCCGGCAGTCCACACACCGGCAACACCCGGAAGCGCGGACACGGCCGTGTTATCGGACGATCCCCCGCGCTGACTGCTCAATAAAGGCGGCGACTTCCAATGCCTCGGGCACATTGGCCATTTCGGCCCGGAGACGTTCGACGGCCTGCGATTTGTTCAGTTTGGAGCGCACGACGATACGGATGATTTTCGACAGGGTGCGAATCTGGTCGGTCGAGAAACCGCGCCGTTCGAGGCCGATACGATTCAAGCCAATCGTCTTAAGCGGGTAACCGCCCACGATGACATAGGGCAGCACGTCCTGCGTTACCCGGAAACCGCCGCCGATCATGGCGTGGGCGCCAATGAGAGAGAACTGGTGGACCACGGTAGCGCCCCCGATAAAGACCCAGTCCCCGAGTGTCACATGCCCACCGAGCTGCACCGCGTTGGCCAGGATCACATGGTTGCCGACTCTGTTGTCGTGGGCGACGTGGGCGTAGGCCATGATCATGCAGTCGCTGCCGATCATCGTGCGGCCGGTCACCGCCGTCCCCCGATTCAGGTCGGCGAATTCGCGGACGATGGTCCGGTCGCCAATGAAAAGCTCGGTCCTCTCCCCTGCATACTTGAGGTCCTGCGGCGCGGTGCCGACCGCCGCCCCGTGATGTATTATCACACCGTGTCCCAGACGCGTTCCCCCCGCGATCCGAGTGTGCGAACCGATCACGGTGCCGGAACCGATCGTGACATCGCCCTCGATGATCGCGTACGGTTCCACGGTCACACCGCTGTCGAGCTGCGCGGTCGGATCGACGATCGCGGTGGGATGAATGGCGACGGTCTTTGCTGTAAGAGTCTGTTCGGTCATCGGAAATTCCTGTTGGAGGTACCGCCGGGGACAACCGGACGGCTTGTTCCTATCGTTCCATCAGCACGGCCATCATGGTGGCTTCGGTCACGAGGGCATCGTCGACGTACGCCTTGCCCGCAATCTTGCACATGCCGCGCCGGAAGGTCAGCATATCCACTTCGAATCGCAGTTGGTCGCCGGGACGAACCGGTTTGCGGAAACGGGCGCTGTCGATGCCCATGAAGTAGACGACTTGCGACTGCGGATCGGGGATCATGTTCAGAAGCATCAGCCCGCCCGCCTGCGCCATCGCCTCAATGATCAGCACACCGGGCATGATCGGATGTCCCGGAAAATGCCCCACAAAGAACGGCTCGTTGATCGTGACGTTCTTGATCGCGGTCACATGCTTGCCCGGGTCGAGAGCCAGGATGCGGTCGATCAGGAGCATCGGATACCGGTGCGGCATGATGTTCGCGATCGCATCGGCATCAAGCTGTAACCCCTTGCCGGTTGAGGGCGCTTTGTACTTGTCGGCGAGACGTTTCTTCTCGATCTCGGCCCGGATTTTTCGGGCGATACTGACATTGGCGGCATGTCCCGAACGCGCCGCCAGGACATGCACCTTCAGCGGCCGCCCGATCAACGCGAGATCGCCGATCAGGTCAACCACCTTGTGACGCACCGGCTCATTGGGAAACCGAAGCTCCACGTCGTTCAATATCCCAGTGGCCCCCAGGGCGATCGGATCGGGAAGCCCGAGAAGCTGGCGCAGCCGGTCGGCGTCGTCCTGCGTGTACCCGTCGTCGCAGATGACGACCGCGTTGTCGAGCGAACCGCCCCTGATCAACCCCGCCTTGAACAGGGCCTCGACCTCGGAGAGAAAACAGAAGGTGCGCGCCGGAGCGAATTCTTCGGCATACTCCCCCTCGAGCGACGCGAGCGTCGTGTACTGCGTCCCGAGCGCGGGATTGCGGTAATCGACCATATAGGTTACGCGGAAATCATCCGAGGGCAAACAGATCAGATCAACACCGCGGTCGGGCTCGGAGTAGCTGATCGGCGATTCGAGTTCAAAGTAGTTTTTCGGCTCCTCCTGCGTCTGGACGCCCGCCTCGAGGAGCACGTCGACATACGGTTTCGCGGAACCGTCGCCGATCGGCGGCTCGATGTTGTCCAGTTCGCAGATGCAGTTGTCGATCTCGAGCCCGGCCAATGCCGAAAGAACGTGCTCGACGGTATGGACCTTGGCATCTCCCTTGGCCAGCGTCGTGCCGCGGTTGATATCCTGAACGAGTTCGATGTCGGCTTTCAGCTCGACCGTCTTGCCGTTCGCCGGGACACGGAACACAAGGCCGGTGTTCACCGGCGCCGGTACAAACCGGATCGTCGTGGTCTTGCCGGTGTGCAAACCGATCCCGGTCAGTTCAACCGGTGTCTTGATTGTGCGTTGATGTTTGTTCACGGTATAGTCTCGGAGGAGTCAATGGATGAGAGAGGCGCGGGTGCGCAGATACCGCGCAACAATTGCAGATACATCAATCGGTCAGACGTTCACACCCGCCCCAGCCACGCGCGCAGGCCGGTCTGCATCAGGAGAATAAAGTCGCCGACGAGGTGCGGCGCCACTGTCTGGACACGTTTCTTGAGGGCGGCGAGCTTGCTGATGGGGGTGGTCAAAGTGGTGGCATCGCCGGTGTCAAAGAGCGCCACCAACATCGCCAGCTCGTCGATCAGGCGTTTCTTGGCCTCTTCGTCGGTTGTCTCGGCGGCCTGGAGTTCGGCGAAGAATGAGGCGACCTCGTCGGCGAAGTTCTGGTCGGCTTCTTCCTGCATCGCGGCCCGGATGTCCTGCGGGCCAGCGGCGACGGTGACTTTGACCCGCTCCTGACCCTCAGGTGGGGGCGGGGGTTTGGGCGGGGGTGGGCCCGGAGGCACTTCAGGGCCGCCGAAGCCGACATCGACCCGCCCGGCCCGGTCGACCGCACGTTGATCCTCAGGCCGCGGCCGTTCAGGCGGGGCCGGACGCGGCGGGGCCGACGGGGTCCCGGAGAGCCCGACGCTCGACGAGGCGATCCCCCCGCGGGGCGGCGGAGCGCCCTCCGGACGGTCTTCGGCTCCTCGGACACGGATATGGTAGGCGGTTGGGTTGCCGTGGGCGTCGACGGTGGCCGCCTTGACCG
>DATKYL010000280.1:0-8531 GCA_035528515.1 Acidobacteriota bacterium
ATTTGTCTGGCTGACAATCAGAAAATGCAGGCGTGGATCATTTTGTGGATTGATGTGTCCGGGTGGCGGCTTTCCCGCGTATAATTGTCCTGAGGCAGGCATCCCGGGACGGAGCAGGGATGCAGCACGACAGACCATCTCTCATTTAAGAAAATGAACGACAACGACTTGAGCCGCCAGCCGCATTCTCCGATCTATCGTATTGGGATGAAGACTCGAAGATTCCGTCATCTGGTTCATGGAGCCGTGCTTTTCCTCCTTTTGGCTGTCCCTGTGACAGTCGGCGGCGAGAGCAAGCTCGCTGGTCCCCGTTTGCGCGTGAGCTTGGACACCTTTGATTTCGGATATTCCCCCCAGCATGCGCAGGTTGCACACGTTTTCTGGATGAGAAACACCGGCACGGAGACGGCGATCATCGAGAGGGTGAAGACCAACTGCGGCTGTACCCAGGCACCGCTGGCAGACAGCGTGATCGCCCCCGGGGACAGCACGTCGATTGAGATCGTTCTGGGGACGGGTCGGATGCTCGGGTCGATAGAGAAGTATACGCGGGTCATGTCCAACGCGATCGGCTGGGTCCCCGCCCTGACCATCCGGGCGCACGTGCTGGACAACATGTCGGAGGGACCGCCCGTTGCCGCCGAACCGTCGGCGGCGTTCATCGACCCGGATGACACCCCGGCGGAAGTCGGAGGCTGGTGGGAATACCCTGTGACTCTCCGGAACGGCAGCGGCCGGGCCGTCACACTAACGGCGGTCTACGTGCCGGACGACTTCATCCATTTGCCGGCTTCCGAGTTCACCGTTCCGGCGGGAGGGAGCCGGGACTTGACGCTACGGATCGCCCCGTCGGTGCTGGAGCAACCGTATTCCAAGTCGGTCACCTTCGAGCTTGACGATGCGGAGCGCACGCGCCTGACATTGCCGTTCGGGAAACGACCGCCGCACTGATAAAGGAGGCGATTCCTGCCGGCCCGCCGGGCCGTGCCACAGGAGCAACGCGCGCTTTGAAAACCACCTGTCCGGGGTCGCGTTCGGGGTTGCCGACCGGGACCGTGATGCGTATAATGACTGGATGCGAACGTGTTGAATGAGCGAGGTAACGAATGACATTGAAACGACTTATTGCCATCGGGTTTGCCTGTGCGATCATCGGACTGACCGTTGGTCCGGCTTGGGCACAAGAGGGTGTGGCACCGGCGGAAGTCCACAAGCCGATGCTGTCGGTCCCCGAGACGACGTTCGACTTTGGGTATGTGCCCCAAGGCGCGAAGATCTCCCACGTCTACTGGTTGATCAACACGGGAGAGGACACACTCTTCATCCAAGACATCAAACCTGGGTGAGGATGCACCAAGGCTCCGCTTGAGAAAAGGGAGCTTGCTGTCGGTGACAGCACCTACGTCGAACTGATCTTCTCCACCGGGCACTACCGTACGCGCGTGAGCAAGAGCGCCCGCATTCTCTGCAATTCCGCGGTCGATGCGCCGCGTCTGAGCTTCTCGGCCGAACCGGTGTCCGCACCGGATTCGCTCGAGTTGTTCACGCTGACCCCGTACCAGCTCGACCTCGACGCCGATCGCCCGGAAGGGCGGAAGAAGGCGTGGCAATACGAAATCGAGGTCCGGAACCATTCCGAAGAGAAGATCGAGCTTACGCTCGTCTCTCAGCCCTTCGGGGATGGGATCAAGGTGGAGGTGCCCGGGGGCGACATCAAACCGGGTAAGGAGAAGACGATCAAGGTGAAGATCGATCCGAGCGTTGCGGAGGACATCTTCAGCAAGTCGTTCACGATCGAGGCCTCTGATTCCGCGCACACGCGCTACACGTTGCCGATCGAGAAGAAGATGCGGTGGGGTCCCGCGCCGACGACGTCATCCCATTGAGCCGTCGATCCAGTTACGCTTACTGAGAGGCCCCGTTCGATTAGAACGGGGCCTCGTTCTTTGAGCCGGACCGGCGTCCTCTGGCTTACGTGCGGAAGAGGACGGATTCGCGCTGGAATATCCGAGTCGCCACGAAGAGGGCCAAGGCGGCGTACAGAGTGGTCACACCGAAGACCGCCAGGATCTTGAGGGGCTGATGAATCCCCAGCAGGACTTCTTTGAGTGCCAGGCAGAGATTGACGACCGGAACGAAGACGAGTCCCCATTCCAGTTCGATTCCCGGGATGATCGACACCATGGCGGGCAGGATGACGGCGATGAACATCGGCGTCACATAACTCTGCCCTTCCTTGTAGCTGCGCGCCGATACGGCGACCGCGATCAACACGGCCGAGAAGAGAGTGGCCACGGGAATCATCAGCAGGATGATCCACGCCACGGTGGCGCCGGTCGGGGTGAACGGGGCAAGTTCGGCTGCTTGCGAATTGAACTGCACGGCACTCATCATGACACTCAAGGTCATCGAGGTTGTCGCCAGAAGCATCGTGACCATGCCGGCCGTAAACACAGTCAGGAACTTCCCGACCGCCAGGTGCCAGCGCGCGACCGGAGCGGCGAGGAGTGTCTCGAGCGTGTTGCGTTCCTTCTCGCCGGCGGTGATATCGAGGGCGGGATACATCCCCCCCGTCATAGTCAGGATCATGAGCATGTACGGGAGCATCATCGCCAGCAGGAATCCCGACTTCTTCGCGAGCGGGGCGATATCGTACGAGGAGACCCAGAAAGGGTAGAGGATTCGCCGATCGAGTCCTTCGATCGCCAGCCGCTCGGTGACCAGCGAGTCACCGACCTTGCGCGCCCAGGCACGGAGGCGGTCGCCGGCCGCCTCGGACTTGATGTCGGTCTCGTCGGAGAATACGCCAAGGATAATGGAATCGCCGACCGTTCGACGTCTTTCAAAATCAACCGGAAGCTCGACCACCGCGGCCACTGTCTTCGAGGCGATCGCGGCATAATAGACCTGTTCCCGGATTGAGTCGGGCACGTCTTCCGGTATTCCGTCCAGCACCGCATCCAACCAGTCCGCCCGGAAAAGGGAATCGAGGGCTCCGCCGGTCCGCAGCGCATGCCGGACCGAATCGGCCGGCACGATTTGAAGTTGATCGTCCGCGTTCAGGGCGGTACGCAACGCCACGTCGGCGTCGCGGGGCATCACCAGGATGCGATGGTCGGCGGCGCGGCTCTTCTCGAACTGGGATGAGATCAACGCCCCCATCCCGATTGACAGGAGAGGATACAGCAGGATCGGCACCAGAATCATGGTGATGAGGGTGCGACGATCCCGTAGGATGTCGCGCATCTCTTTCGTGTAGACGATCAGCACGCCGCGCAGGTTCATGGCCGGCCGTCCCCCGCGCCGATGGCGCTGACAAAGATGTCATCGAGGTCGCGCTCACCCCAGCGCGCACGGAACTCGGCCAGAGTGCCAATGGCACGCATGCGGCCGCCGTGGATGATACCGATTCGGTCGGACAGTTTCGCCGCCTCATGCATGATGTGCGTCGACAGCAGAACGCACTTCCCGCCGGAGCGCGCTTCGGCGATAAAGTCGACGATCGCCCGTGAGGTCAACACGTCGAGACCCACCGTGGGTTCGTCCAGAATGAGGATCGGCGGATCGTGAATGAGCGTACGCGCGATGGAGGCTTTTTGCTTCTGGCCGGAGGAGAGTTTGTCGACGCGCCGGTCGGCGAACTCCTCCATCCCGAGGCGCGCGATCAACTGATCGGAGCGTTGGCGGATCGTGTTCCGGTCGAGGCCCGAGAGGCGTCCGAAGTAGGTGAGAATTTCGCGCGGTGTCAGTCGCCAGTACAGGCCGGTCGTACCAGTCAAGAACCCGATCTGTGCCCGTACCGCCTGCGGGCGGGCGCGCGCATCGACGCCGCCGATCAGGATCTGTCCGCCGTCGGGCCGGAGCATGGTCGCCAAGAGCCGCAAGGTCGTCGTCTTGCCGGCGCCGTTGAGTCCCAGGAGGGCGAAGATCTCACCGGACCGGCACTCGAATGAGACCCCGTCGACGGCGTGGATGACGCCGTGTTTCTTATCCTGGAAGGATTTCCGGAGGTCCGTGACGGTGATCATACGATTCGGTCACAGGTGTCGGACGCAGCCTTACCGCACCCGGTCGAAGACTCCTTGCCGTATCTGGCTTTCCCAATAGGGATCGCGCCGCTCGCCGCGCGCCGACGAATGGACCAGCCGGTAGTCCCCGAACCCGCCTTCATCCAGAAACAGGAAGTATGCCTGTCCCTGCTGAGGAAGGTTGTCGTAAGACCACTGTTCCGCAGGGGGGCGATCGGGAGTGAACGGAGAGCGTTCGACCTGATCGGGTGGTCCGTACACGATGTACACGCGGCCGCGATCACTGCGCCAGCCGTCGGAGCGATCGCGGAACCCGACAGAGAATCGGTCGTTCGCGAGGTTCATCCGGCGCAGGTGCTCGTCGCGGAACTCATTCTCCGGCGTACCGGGCGTGGGATCGCGGTCTTTCCAGAAACGAATCATGAAATTGCGCTTGCCGACGGCACTCAGACCCTCAAAGGCGTTTATCTCGCCGGGGCGGGCGATATACGCGATGATATCACGCAGGCGGTCGGTCTCCTCCTCGGTCAGCGAATCGGCGGGCGGATTGACCACTTGGAAGGACTTCTCGACCCAGACCGTCTGTTGCGTGATCGGATCGGTCAGCTCTGCCCGGACCTGATAGAGTCCAGCGGCCAGATCGCGGACCGGCACGGAGGTCGCGAGTACCGCGGAGCGACCCGGCTTGGTCAGTGTCTGTGATCCGAATGACTGCGCCGCCGAGCCGTCGGTCGGTATGATCGAGAACTCCGTCGTGTACGCGTTGTCGCGTCCGGGGTCGAAGTCCAGGTTGTACGCCTCCAGATAGAGGAACAAGCGCGGCCGCGAGACGCCAACCAAGGCCCGGCAGTCGGGATAAACCTTGTAGCCGTTTTTGATGAGGACATCCCTCAGGAAGCTGGTGGAGTCCTGCGGGACCTCGAGAATGTCGTAGCCTAATTCGATGTCGGACAGATGCAGTTCCGTGCGGCTGAAATCCTGGACGCTGACGGGAAAGCGCGTCTCGGCGGACGTCTTGTCGACCAGATCGGTGACCACCACGCGTGCCTGGTATTCTCCGGGGGGCAGCTCCAGGGTCCGGGCAAAGAACACGGTGAAGTCGATGTCGTCCAATTCCGAAGAGTCCCGGACGGTCGCCACGAAGGCGCCGCCGATCGAATCGACGCCGGCGCCGGCCGTGTCAATGACGCGAACCCACGTGTGAACATCGGCGCGGATGACATCATCGACGATTCGGAACTCGAAGTCGGCGCGCTTCATCTCCATGTAGAACTCGACGTACCCGTTCGGCGAGCCCTCTCCCATACGGTAGACGGCATAGTCGGTCCACAGCCGGATATCACCGACGGCCTCTACGGCATGGGCGGTGGTGCAGGTCAGCGCCGCCAGAACGGCGGCGAGGACGGTCAACGCGACGGATGCGCGGGCGGTATTGTGTCGTGTCATCGTAATCACCGGCCCCGTACGAGGCCTCCTCTCCTCAGCGGATCAGGCCGTCATACGGATACTGCAACTCATAATCGCCATTGCCCCGGGTGTCAACAAACACAAACTTCCGGTTCTGGCTGTAGTAGTTCCATATCTGATACGGTTTCTGTCCGCGTTCGAAGGGATAGCGCTCGATCTCATCGGGCTCCCCATAGCGAATGTAAACGGTCCCGCAATCGGTGCGCCAGCCCCGCTTGAAGGGGTTGGTGAACTGCAGGTTGGCAAATCGGATGCGGCGATAGTACTCCTGCTTCCATTCGTTTTCAGGTGTGTCGGGAATTGGATCGCGCGACGCCCAGAACGCATTGAAGAGCCGCTCGCGTTCGTTCACCGGGGCTTCGCGCAGTTCTTTCAGCTCGCCGTGATCCGCGATATGGACGAGCATGTCGACCGCCTCCTCCCAGTCCTGCTCCACCATCGCGGAGACGGTCCAGTCGATCCAGAAATAGGCCTCCAGATGGTCCGTCACCTGACGGCCGTCGGGGTCCAGCACTTGGAGACGCAGTCGGGCGTCCCCCGTGGTCATGCCCGGCAGGGCATGGCGATAGATCAGCGGGACAATCCCGGTTCCGGGATCGACGGCGACGGTGTCGACGAAGTGCTTGCGTCGGGTACGCTGGTAGACGTCGACGACGAGGCGATCGGCCTCGGGCGCGCGGTCCCGATCGATCTCGAGGTAGAAGGCGAGCCGGTCATTCAGTCCGGTGAAGGAACGCTGGACATTCGGCACGATCCCGCGACCTGCCTTTTCGAAAACGGGGTCGCCGGGTGCGGTGGCCTCGGGATCGAGGAACTCGGGTCCACCGAACAACCAGTCGTCGTCGCGAAAATGCCGCAGCTCAACGTCGCGCCGTACCGTATACGAACTCCCCGAAACCCGATCGGTCAGGGTGACCAGCAATTCGTACTCGTCGGGCGCTACCGTCATCGTAAGGATATTGAGCAGATAGCCGGTGGGACTGCGGGTCTCCTCGTAGGTCTCCAGCGTGTAGTTTTCCCGTCGTGAGACGGTGGCCACCTGCGGGTCCTTGTCGCCGGCCAGAACGGCTGTCATTTCATAGGCCGCCACGTAGTATTCGCGGCCCAGACTGTCCCCGATCGCACGGGCATCGCCGGTGGTCCCCGCAGACGCCGTATCTCCGGGCTTCCTGGTCCGACGGAGGTAGGAGAGGCGGGGGTTGCTTACCTGATAGTAGACTTCCACACGCACGCTGTCGGGACCGACGCGGAAGGCGGCAAAGTCGAGCTCAAAGGTCGGCGCGCCGGGCGGCGGCAAACCCGAGAATTCAGCCTGGGCAGCTACCAGACCGGGCCGGAAAACCCACAGCGCGGCCGCGACGATCAGGCCTGCCTGCAGGTGACGGAAGTGAAACGATGGCATCGCTCGGTCCCCCCTCTGCTCCGGGCGGAATATACTCCCTCCGGGTACTTATACCATTCAAATCGGGCCTTATTCCCTGACCGGGGAGACATCCTTCGAGAAGGCCGGCCTACTCGTAGTGGAGGCTGATGATCGGGTCGACGCGGGCAGCACGATAGGCGGGGTATATGCCGAAGATAAGTCCGACGCCCACGGCCACGGTAAACGCAATGATGACCCAGGGTATCGAGACAGCGGCCGGAAGGGGACTCGCCACGTTGACGATGGCGGCGATCCCGAGGCCGGCGAGGACACCGATGACACCACCGAGACCGGAAAGCGTCATCGCCTCGATCAGGAATTGCCAGACGATGTTTCGGCGACGAGCGCCGACGGCCTTGCGGATGCCGATCTCCTTGGTGCGCTCCGTGACGGAGACCAGCATGATATTCATCACCCCGACCCCGCCCACCATCAGGCCGATCGAAGAGATGACGGTCATCGCGACATAGATGATGCCGGTGATGTTCTTGTACTGCTCGTAGAGGGACTCCTGCGTAAAGACGGCGAAATCTTCGGGTTTGTCGTAGGGGACACCCCGTCGCCGACGCATCAGCTCGGTAACCTGATCGATAGCCGCGGGAATCTGGGTGGCGTCGCTGGTACGACACTGCAGCCAGAGTTCCTTCTCCCAGGGATAGAGCTTGGCGAAGGTGTTGTAAGGGATCAGCACGAAATTATTGAGCGATTCGCCCAGGAATGACTCGCGTGGGGCAACGACGCCGAGGACCTGGAAGCGGCGGTTGTTGACCATGATCGCTTTGCCGACCGGATCCAAACCCGGGAAAAGCGCCTCGGAGACATCGAGACCCAGGACACAGACCATGCGCCGGAAATGGTTATCGATATCAGTGAAGAACCGTCCTTCGGCCATTTCGGTGTTGTTCACATCCTGATAGGACGGCAGGATTCCGGTCACGTCGGGGCGCATCGCCTTGTTGCCTTCGTAGGTGGCCATATTGCCGCTGGGCCGCATCCAGTAGTGATTCTCCGGCGAGACGGCGTCGATCAGCGAGCAATGTTCGAGGACGGCCATCGCGTCGTCGTAGGTGATACCTTTGCGGTTGCGTTCGTCGGAGGAGCGGTGGCCGATGACGATTCCGGGTTTGTACTTGGAGACGTAGATGACGTTCGAGCCCAGCGACTGAATCTGGCGGGCCATCGAATTGTTGAGGCCGGTGATCAGTGAAACCATGCCGATGACCGAACTGACGCCGATCATCACGCCGAGGATGGTCAACAGGGAGCGCATCTTGTTGGTACGGACGGAATCGAGCGCCATCAACAGCGCTTCGCGCATTTCGAACATTCCGATTTTCATCGCACCCGTGCCTCGTCGGAGTTACTCATAGCGCAACGCCTCGATCGGATCCAGGCGCGCCGCTTTCATCGCGGGATAGACACCGAAGACCGTGCCGACACCGCCCGAGACGAGAAGTCCGGCAAAGACCGACCAGAGTTCGATCCCCATCGGCATACCGGACATGTTTGAGAGCGCCCAACCGGCGGCGACACCGGAGCCGATTCCGATCGCCCCGCCGATGATGGACAGCGTCAGCGCCTCCGACAAAAACTGCCACATGATATTGAGCTTG
>DATKYL010000281.1:0-9307 GCA_035528515.1 Acidobacteriota bacterium
TCGTAACCGCCACCCTCCTGCCAGAAGCGATGCAGTAGCCTAGTACCGCGTCGGACCCTGATTCTCTCCAGCATGTGTGGGGCAGTCGCGCTCCAATGCCCGACGAGCCAGCGGGTGAACGGTTCCTTCAAGATGCGGAGAATCCTGGACATAGCGTAGTCTTCCTCCCGGGGATAGACCAGGAGATGTACATGCTCGGGCATGATCACGTATGCCCAGATCGAGAAATGTGCCTTGGACCGTGCCTCTTGCCAGAGTGTCAGGAGCAGTCGGCGGAGAAGGGCGTTCGTCAGCAGTTGCTGACGGCGATAACAGGAGAACGTCAGGTAATGGGCGTGATTGGGGAGATTGTACGTGGTTCGCTCCATCTCAATCTCGGAATGTAGGGCCCTGTGAGACCCGGACGAACGTCCGGGCCACCCTGCCGTTTGACCTCAAGCACGCTGCAGTATAGTCAATCTGAGGTCCGGGGGGAACCCGGACCAGGCGTCCGTCCACCCCCGTCAGAATCTCCTATCCCGCACTGCTTTCTTCCTCGGCCGGCGCCCGATCCGTGGCGCTGGAGAAGTGCATTTGCACAATCACCCAGCGCCCGTCGCGTTTTTCGAGGACCCCGGTCCAGCGGACGTCTTCCCAGTTGGCGGGCTGGCCGTTCCATTCGTTGTAATCGTCGAGACGGGCGTGATACCAGGCTACGTCCCCTGACTGCGAGAGTTCTACATGCAGGTCGCGGATTTCAAAACGGATCGCCTTGAAATCATCGAGCATGAAGAAACTCTCCGTCAACTCGGTGAATGCCTTAAAGCCGTGAATGGTGCCATCGTTTCGGGGAGAGAAATAGAACAAGTTCTCGTCCTGGGCGACGGAGGTGTAGAGCAGGTCTTTGTCCTTGGTGGCGGCCCAGCCGATGTTGCTGGCGATGACCTCTTTGATCGTTGCGATCTCGGCTTCGGTGTTCGGTTTGTCGCTCATGGTTCGGCATCCTCCGGCGCAGACTGCAATCACGATGACGGAAATCAAGCAGATTGTGTTTCTCATCGATCCCCCCGGCAGGCCGGGTCGGGTGACCCGGAGATTGGGTGTGTTGACAAGAGCTTCAGAGTCATTCCCGCGAACGCGGGACCTTCGGCAGTCATTCACTCCATTGCAGGTTCTGATCCCCCGCCTGCGCGGGGGTGACGATGCTCACTTGGCACGCCGCGCGGACGTACCAAGGCTCCGAGCCGCGCGCCGGTCACCTCCGAATCAGGGACGCGCTACACGTTCACCCGTTCCTCGAACCACTTCCCGACGAACGGAATCGTCCACTCCTTACCCTGCACCGCGTGATAGATGCCGACGATCACCGATGCTAAGCAGGCGAAGACGACCGTCACCCAGAAGTACTCGGAGAGACGGGGAATCAGAAACAGGGCGGCGAGGACTTCGAGCAGCGTCAGCAACAAGCCCTGTCGGGCGTGGCGTATCGCGAACGGATTTTCGCGGTAGTGCAACAGCGCCACGAAGCAGCCGAACGGGACGTAGGCGAGGATCGCGGGGCCGCGTCCCTCGTCGACAATCTCCTCGCGGGTCATACCGTCGTCGGGATCGACGTCGGGTCCGTGGGAGTTGACCCCTTCCGTGGGATCGCCGGGATTGGTCTCGAGAGTATCCATAATGCCGGCAACATAGGATCGGGGCCGGATGACGGCAAGAGTGATCGGCACAAACCCGCAGTTCGGAGTATGGGTCGGGCGACCCCCTGGCAGCGCCGTGGGACCGTTTCCCCCGCTGTGGGCATAAAAAACCCCGCTGGAGCGGGGTTGGGAGAGGTCAGTCGGGATGGCCGCGTCAGTTCGGATCCATGAACCCGCGTTCGATGAGCATCTGGCGGGCGATCATACGATTGTCGGCGTCTTCGGGATAGTCCTGATCGAGCCTTTCGAAGGCTGCGAGTGCGGTGGCGGTATCGCCGGCCGCCACGGCGGCTCGTACCAAACGACGCAAGTTTTCCGGCGCCAGAGAGCCTCCCGGGTTGGCGTCGGTGGCCTCACGATAGCGGGTCACCGCTTCTTCGGGGAAGCCGGCCTGCTCCTCGATCGCTCCCAGTCCCGCCCAGGCGGCGGCGGTGAGATACGGGTCGGCGGCGTAATCGTCGATGTAGCGCTGGTAAGCCAGACGCGCTTCATCGAATGACCGTTCCTGGAAATGCAGTTGACCGAGCTGGATGCAGGCGGGTCCGGCCTGCTGGGCGCCGCCGTGTTCATCAACCACGCGTTGCAGAAGGGCGATGGCGACGCTGCTGTTGTTGGACCGGATTTCGACACCCGCCTCACCGTAGAGGCTCTGTGCGGCGAGCTGCTCGCTGGATCGGTACGATGAAAACCCCCAGACGGCGGCGACCACGACCACGATCGCGCCGAGGGTGATCGCGATGAAGCGCACGTTCTTCTCCGCCCACTCCTTGGCGGTGAAGATCGAGGTCGTGAAAGCGTCGGTCTTCAGATCTTTCTTAGTGATACGCTTGTGGGCGTGTGAGGTCGCCATTCGTCCTAAGACCTTCCTTCAGAATCGGTTCAGGCACCCGGCCGTCCCGGAGGCCGTCACCCTATTGAATCGTCCGTGCCCCCGTGTTCTTTAGCCCCTGCCGGTGCAGGCCTGACCGCCGGTACTCCCCGACTAAAAGTGCCCGGTGAAGTTCACCATGAGCTGCAGTCGGCTGGAGTCATACAGCCGCTCATACGCGCCCCAGCGGTAGGTCTTGCGCTTACCGTAGGAGTCCTTCCCTTCACCCTCACCCGGCGTACTGACATCGGGGTCGATCGTGCGATCGCAGTCCGGGCAGCGGGAGATCATGTTGAGCGTCCCGGCTTCATTGTAGCTGAAGGTGCTGTATTCCAGCGCCACGTCGAACGCGACGCGCGACCATTCGATCCCCGATCCGAACGTCACGACCCAGCCGTTGATCTGATCGCCGTTCTGGAACCAGACGGTGCGGGGAATGAAATACGGGAACTCAGCGGTCTCTTCGTACCAGAGCCGTTGGTCAAAGTAAATGTCGGCGCCGCCGTCCTGTCCGATCAGCATCGGCTCGTTGCGCACGCCGAGGCGGAACGGCACGATTCCCCAGGAGGCTTCGTGACGGTATTCGGCGCCGAGACGAATCTGGTGGAGGCTGTACCAGTCGACCGGCAGACTCTCCAGATCGGACTCCGGGTTGGCCGGTTCCGACTGAGTCCGGAATCCCGACGAACCATCGCTCGATTCGGACGTCGAGTTCGCGTGAAAGCCGCGGAACTGATAGTCGGCGGCGATGAGGAGTTTCTCGGTGACATAGTAGGAACCACCCAGCCCGATGGTGAGTGGGATGTCGATTTCCCGATCGGTTCCGTCCAGCGGCCCATAGATGCCGTCGGGCTTCGGCAGGATGGCCATGACTTCGCTGTTCACGGTGACCTGCCGCGACCGGAAGTCGAGGTTCTGAGTGAGGGTCCATCCCGGCTCGATGATGGCGCCGGCCGACCAGCGATCGGAGCGGTACAGGGCGCCGAACTTGAGGAACAAGCCGCCGTAGTCGATATCCGAATTCGTCGTCCAGGTGACGTTTTCGTTGTGCTCGTCTTTAGGGTCGGGGAAACGGAGCGAATCGAGTTCGAGGTGATACCATTCGATGCCGTCGCCGGTAGCGATGTTGACCGAACCGCCGATGGACAGGTGGTCGGTGATCGCTGTTCCAAACGCGCCGCCGACCGTCCCGATGTTGCTGTTCAACCCGATTTGCGCCCGAAAGGGCGAGCCCAGGTACGGATCGACGTCGGCAAAGAACTCACTCTGGGTGAATCCCTGCTGCAGCCGGTTGTAGAAAGCCGACAGCATAAATTCCTGCCCCATGATGGTCAGCGGCGCAACCAGCGCGGCCGATGGCATGTTGCTGAGGGTCGCTTCTCCCGATTTCGGTGTCTTGGGCAGGCCGAAGGCGGCGTTGTCCAAATCCAGACTGAAACGAACGGAACTGTAATTCAGCGTGATCAGGACGCCTTCGTTGTAGATCAGTCCCGCGGGGTTCCAACTGGCGGCATTCCCGTCGTCGGAGACACCCAGATAAGCGCCTCCCATGCCACGCGCGCGCGCGCCGCCACCCAGGAAATTCCAATTGAGAAACGAATTGACCGATACACCCTGCGCTTCAGCCAGCCCCGGCAGGCAGAAAATAACCGCTGCTGCAGTACCTATGGCCAGGAGTCCGGTGCGCCACCGTTTGTTCATTGATCCTCCCCTTTGCTGTCCCCGTTGCGCCCTTCTCTCCTACGACCCGGTCGGGCACAAGGCGGGTAAGCTATTCGCGCGCAAATCGATTGTCAACCGCCAACTCACATGTCGGGATGTCCCGGGCCCAATTCTGCCACGGCCCCGGCGCCACTCACCTCAACTACCGATGGGGCGCCGACTTATTCCATCCGTCGGCCCAGAAAAGACGGCCGCCTGAGAGCCTGTGCGGGAATGGTACCCCCGGACGGACTCGAACCGCCGGCCCGCGGTTTAGGAAACCGCTGCTCTATCCACCTGAGCTACGGGGGCAAGGAATGTCGGCGGGCAAGGACATTTCCAGACGGCCCCTCCGCCCGCCGTGCGGGGGGCCGATCGCGAGACTATTCCACGTCATAAGTGACCGCCGAATAGAGGTCATACCCGGCGAGCTTCTTGCGCCCTGCCAGGAAGGCGAGCTCGATCACCACGCCAATGCCGGCAACTGTGCCGCCGGCCTTCTCCACCAGCGAGGCCGCCGCCGCCAAGGTCCCCCCGGTCGCCAGCAGATCATCGATCAGGATGACCCTCTGACCGGTAGCGACCGCGTCCGTGTGCATGTTGATCGTATCGTCTCCGTACTCCAGCTCGTAGGTCTCGGAGAGAACAGCGGCGGGGAGCTTTCCCGATTTGCGCAGGGGAATGAACCCCTTCCCCAATGACAATGCCAGCGCGCCGCCGAAAACGAAGCCACGAGCCTCGATCCCCAGGACCAGATCGAAATCGACCGCACGGAACCGCTCGATCAAGGCCCGGTGCGCTGTCATGAACGCCACCGGATCCTTCAGGAGGGTGGTGATATCCCGGAAGACGATGCCCGGCTTGGGATAGTCGGGAATATTGCGGATCGCCGCCTTCAGCGAATCGCAGGATGTTGAGGTCTGTGCGGTCACTTGCTCTCTCCCTCAGAATTGGACATCGAAATCGTCGTACTCCGGTCCATCCTCATACCAGCGCGCGTCGACCCCGGCGGTATGTGCGGCCGCGGGGCCGATTCGAACCATACGCAGGAATTCCTCCAACTGCGGGCGCTCGCCCACCGCCTCGATGTCCACCGTCCCGTTGGGCCGATTCTTGACCCAACCGGTCACATTTCGCTCGCGTGCCTTGCGGACGACAAAGTACCGATAACCTACTCCCTGTACAGCGCCCGTGATGTGAATACTCAGTCGCGTCACTTCTACCCCCACTTTAAGTACGTACGGCTCGTAGTATTGCTGTCACCGCATCTTCGGCATTGTCAACGTTCCGCACCGAGGGATCGGGAGCCCAGCCCCCCACCGAGACGACCGGTTTACCCATCTTCAGTGCGAGGGCAATCTCGGATAGGGTCCCGAATTTGCCCGGCAGGGCTATCACTCCGTCGGCGGTATGGACAATCACTGCGTTGCGCCCGTCGGCCATTCCACTGGCAATCGGGATGTCCACATAAGCGTTGGCGGCATCGGTCCGTGTACCGGGCACGATACCGACGGTGATGCCGCCCCTTTGTTTGGCCCCGCGGCAGGCGGCTTCCATCACACCCCCCAGCCCGCCACAGACGACAACCGCGCCCGCGGCCGCCAAGTCTCGCCCCACCGCTTCGGCAAGCGCCGCCGTCCGGGGGTCGGTCTTCCCCCCACCACAGACAGCGATCATCGGCGGGCGGACAGCCATGTCCGCAAAAACGTCGCTCTTGCGGGGTTGGGCAACAGCAAATTCGGAGTGGGGTGACCCGTGGTGGCGCCGGTACCAAAGAGGCTCCACCGGAGGGCGGAGCCGTATGCTTCAAATAATGGTCGGGGCGAGCCGATTTGAACGGCCGACCCCTTGGTCCCGAACCAAGTGCGCTACCAGCCTGCGCTACGCCCCGACAGATCCGGACCGGGGTTTTCAATGCGCTCCCCGGCCTCTTGCCGGCCCGTCCGAAGCCGAGCCAGACCGGCAATCAATGTAATGATCGGCAAAAAGCCAGCGGTTTTTGGGTGCCGGCGAGCAAGCACCGCTCTGTCCCTTCAGGGCGCACAGGGATCGCAGAATTGCGCCGACGCGTCTGCGCCGCGGAAGACGACGTTGATCATGCGGACGGCATCGAGGACGTTGGTAATACCGTCGCAGGTCACATCGGTTCGCGCATAATCGCAGATCGGATCGTAGACCACCGGGTCTGAACGGAAGGCGACGCCGATGATCAGGACCACATCGAGAACGTCCGGCACTCCGTCGCACTGCGGATCGCCGTGACAGGGGCAACGCCCGACTCCGAGCCTAATCTGGTGGACAGCGGCTCCCAATATCAGGTGGTCATTGTGGGTCACGGTGAGATAGGCCTCGTAGTCACCGGCTGGGAGAGCGGTCGCATCAGCCAGGACCTTGAAGGCGACACTGTCTTCCGGTGGTATGACGTACGCCAGGGACTGATCGTCATCCACGGACAGCCATCCCACCGAGTCGCTCGAATCCGGGTAGCCGACCACAAGCGAACCCTCGAGGAGGCCGTCACCGGAGTTGGCGATCCAGAGCGTCGCCGAGATTGTGTCGCCCGCCGACACAACGAAGCCACAGTTCGATTCGACAATGTCGAGACGAGAAGAAAGGACGGGCGTCGGCAATCCGCAGAGATAAGGATCGTCGGTCGTACCGGCCGGGAGATTGAGATACATCACCGGGTTGATCGTCCAGCCGGTGTAGAACGCGTCCGCTTCGCGGTCCATGATGTATTCGATGTGAATGTCATCGACGTGACGCGCCAATGACGCCCAGGATTCGGAGGCGCAGTCGCCCGGCCCGGGCACAAAGGGATCGACAGGCTGACAGTCCGGCGTCTTCGTGTTGGTGAGATTGATCGGCAATGACCAGTGGTCGCCGCCGTCGTGAGAGACGGTGAGATACAACTCGCCGTTGGCCGAGCCCCAAATCGATGTGTCGGCCTGCTCTACGGGTGTCTCGCCGCCGAGCTTGAGATAGAGTGCATAGAGGTAGTCCTCGTTGGTCTCCGTGCCGCCGCGACAGGGCGTCGAGCCGTCGCCGACGCCAAGCGAGACCTGGGCGAGATTCAACTGCCGATACCATTCGGTGTTGTTGGAATGGTAGCCGTAGGCGACCGGGCGGATCGTGCCGCGATTGCGGCTCCAGTGACGGATCGCGGCCTCGCTGCCGACATTGGCGGTACGTTGTTCCACCCAGATCAAATGCAGGTCACTGGTGTGATCGTAGGCGATCGACAACTCCGCCCATGCCATCGGACCCAACGTGTCGTTGTAGGAGGTAATGACGATGCGGTTTGCCTCGCCGATCTCTGTTCGGTCCAGCCAGCCGAGACCGCCGGTCTGCGACTCATAGCAGGCGATATTGTGGATCCAGGGGGAGGTGCCGCTCAAGTAATTCGTTTCGAATGCGAGCGCGACTCTGTCGGAGTTGTCGTCGGCATCGATCACCCAGCTTAGAGCGTTGCTCGAATCGATGATCACCGGACCCACCCAGGCCGGGACCGGTGCGCCGGCGTCGTAACGCCAGTAGCGAAGATGTTCGTAGATGGATGCCAGACCGCCGCCGAGGTCGGCACCGGGGATCGCGATAACGTGAATCACCGGACCAGAGCCGCTCTGCGCCAGGTGCTGGACCGCCATGTTCGGATAGAGAGACTCCCGCCAGGGCGGTACACCGAGAGGCACTTCATAGTCCAGATGCAGATCCCAGCCAACGTACGGGAATTCGACGCGCCAGGCAGCGTAGGGGAATGAAGGTTCGGAACGTTGATGGAACGCCATGTGCGCGTGGTTCTCGGCGTCAGCGTCGATACGGCAAAACCCACTGCGGGCCCAGTGCGCCAACGCGATCGTCGTGCCGTCGGGGCCCTGATTCAGCGTGCCCGTGGCGATATCCCAGGAGTTGTAAGTGGCGTAGCGTTCAAGGATGTCGTAGACCGGTATGTCGGATGACAAGGTCCAGCAGAAGTGGACAGTCCCGCCGCCCGGAGCTTTGGCGATCTGACGGCCCATCGCGTGGATCTGTTGGATATCATAGCTGGTCCAGCCGATCTGGATACCCGGGGAGCTGGCTGCCATCGACACGCCGGACAATGTCGAGGCAGGCCCGGGCTGATCGTCCACTACCGACTCCCCGGCCGTTAGAGCGGCAAGCGGCGATGACAGGACAATTCCGCCCGTCACCAGGAGCACCAAACAACGGCATTGCAGTTGCATGTCATTCCTCCCCTCTCCGATCATTGCGGGCAGGGGGCGCAGAACTGCGTGGCGGGGTCGGCGCCGCGAAATGCCACGTTCACGATCCATACGACGTCGAGCACATTGGTGACCTCGTCGCAATTCGCATCGGTTCGGGCGAAGGCGCAGAACGCATCGTACTCCGGCGGGGTTGACCGAAACGCGATGTTTACTGTCTTGACCACATCCAGGACATCGGTCACTCCGTCGCACTCCGGATCGGCAAGACAGGGACACCAGTCCACCGCGAGAGTGATCGACAGAGTGTCCGGGCTGGCCTGCAAATGATCGTTGTGAGAAACGAGCACCCGGCCCTCGTAGAGTCCCGGCGTCAACGAGGCGGCGGTGAGGGTGACGACCGCCGTCGAGCTGTCAGCGGAGGGCACACTGTAGTCCGCCGTGTCCACACCGTCGATCCGCAGCCAGCCGGGCGGGTCGGAGGGATCAGTGTAAAGCCCGGTGATCGTCCCCGTCATCGGGCCGGGACCGGTGTTGTAGAGACGGAGAGTCGTCGAAACCTCATCGCCCGTCGTCAACTCGTAGTAGCCGCAGGGTCCGGCGTTCGAGTCGAGTGATCCGGCATAGACCGGCGGCGGCGAGGCACAGAGATATGGATCGTCGGTGGTGCCGCCGGGGATGCGGAGGTAGTTGACCGGGTTGATCGTCCAGCCGCTCTCATCAAGAGCGCCCGCCTGACGGTCGGCGATGTAGAGGATGTGGAGGTCGTCAACGTTGCGCGCCAGTGATGCCCATGCCTCGGAGGCGCAGTCGCCGGGACCGGGGACTTCGGGATCGACCGGATTACAGTCGGGGGTCTT
>DATKYL010000282.1:0-9110 GCA_035528515.1 Acidobacteriota bacterium
GCCATGATCGCCATCCCCGCTCTGGGGCCGAGGTGTTCCTTGGTGATTTCGGCGATCGAGCAGGCGCGGTGACGCACCGAGGCGGTCAAGGCCGAAAAATCATGCACCGCGCCGATCAGCACCACCCCCAAACCGATCCACAGCAGGCACGGCAACCAGCCGAACTTCTGGCAAGCCAGGATCGGACCCGCGATCGGCCCGGCGGCGGCGATCGCCGAGAAATGCTGCGCGAACAGGTAGAACGGTCTGACCGGGACAAAATCGACGCCGTCGTTGACCTTCACCGCCGGGGTGGTGCGCCGGTCGTCGATGACAAACTGCCGCGCCACCCAGCCGCCGTACAGCCGGTACGCCGCCGCCAGGAGCACGATGAAGACGATTGCCAGCAGGGGAAGACTCATGGGGGTACCCTCTCCTCGTTTCCGATTTAACGAGCCTGCGCCTCTCAGGCAAGAAAGAAAGGAGACCCGCCGCCCACGATTGTCAGGCGACAGGCGGCGTGGACATTCTTGAAAAATCGACGTCCCAAGGATGATTTTACCATTGCGGCCCCATCAGACCACCCGTAGGTTTTCAGTCCATGCTCGCATCCGCGCTGAGTATGATCTCGGCATGGCCATAACGGCGCTGTAACGAATAGCGGTACGGGGATCTCACAAGAGGGGGTATCGCATGCGGTGCATTCGCATTATTAGTGGTATCGGCCTGCTATTGGTCGCCGTCTCGGGCACCGTTGTACAGGCTGGGGCGGGGGGAGGGGAGTCGTCGGATTCTCTGGTAATCTCCCAGGGCCGAACCGAAATCGCCGACACGACGGCGAGCGCAGCCTCCCGATCGATCCGCGGAGCCGTCCGCTGGCGCGGCGAGTTCCGGGACATGGGAATTGTCCAGCATCCCGGAACATTCTATCTTCTCCACGGTTGGCCTAACCGCGGATGCTACAATTTTGTCGCCCTTGCGCCCGGGGCAATTCAGACGAGCTACGACGCCCCGCCGCACGTTCGCGGTGGTGCAACACACGAGGTGGCATACTACTTCGACGGAATGTCCCTTCAAGATCCCTTCACTAACGAGTCATTCACGCCCTTCTCGATATCAACCGCCGGCGTCTGGAAAGTCCTGCGCTCCGGGAACATCGGCCCCCAATACGGGCAGGCAATGTCGGGAATCGCAGACTTCAGAACCACCGGCAGTACCGATGACTATCGCGGTACGTTCCTCGCGAGCACCGACAACTTCCACGGCGAGAACGCCGACTACGTACTCTACAGCGGTACGCTTGCCGGCCCGTTGACCGCGTTGATGCCGGGACTCTCGTTTTCCGCAGCGGTCGAGCAGCGGAAGCTCGGCAACAGGAACCCAGGGGGACAGGATGCGTGGGATTGGCAGTGGAACTGGCGCGGAAGATGGGACTGGAAGCCGACCGGAAGAACGTACCGCGCAGCGCTCGGGACAATTGGCTACTATGACGACCGCCATGTAATACCACGAGCCTGGCTGTTCAACTCCGAGCACGCCGCGCGCGTCATCGATCAGAACTACATCGTCTGGGGACGCGTCAACAACGAGTTCTCCCCCACGACAAGTCTCACGCTGTCGGCCAACTGGTTTTTCGCCAAACAGCAGGACGGCGACGGCCTTCATTTCGACGACCTGTGGGCCTATGGACGTCCGGGGAGGCAGACGAGAGTAGATGAGACAGGCCTGTTCCGTTCGTGGGATGACATGTTCCTCGATCCCGACAGTCAGGCCGTCGGCGTTCTGACCCCGCTTCATACCGAGGTGCGCGACACCGCGATTGTCGTCGATCTTCCCAACGGCGACACCGCTACGCACACGTTCATCATCGCCGGAGATGAAAGTGCCCTCTGGAGTTCCTACTACCAGCGGGAGAATGCGTACCTCGGTGCCCGGGCGGATCTGACCACGGCGTGGTCGCCGGGAGACGATCGGCACGAGTTTCTGATCGGATCGGAAATCCAGCGACATACAGTCCGCATGTACGAACATGTCAATCCCACTGTTGTGTGGCGTGGGGCCAACGGCGGGTTTCTCGATGTCAATCGCTACGGCTACGACGAGTTGGGTGAGGCAACCGACGACGCCGCACACCCGGTCAACTGGGCCACTTACACCCGGGGCAACTTCGATCTCGGTGATGTCCGGGTCACGGCCGGCCTGCGACTCGACTACTACGATTATGATACCCAGCGTCTGCGCGACCCAGTCTACCCGCTCGATCCCGATCGCTTCCTCGAACTCGAGGACCCAACTAATGAACAGCGCAAGTTGGCCGGCGAACTCGACCCGGCGGACCTTGAAGACAGAGACGCCGAGATCATGCTTTCGCCGCGCCTGGGAATCGCGATCCCCATTCGTGAGGGCACGTCGCTGCACGCGTCCTACGGGCGCTATGTCCAGCGCCCGCGGTTCCAGAACGTGTATCTCGGCTACGATTTCCTGGAATACCTCGTACAGACCGGCAAGTACACGTACGCTCTGGGCAATCCCGACTTGGAGCCGGAGGTCGTCTCGGCTATCGAGGTGGGATGGCAGCAAAGCCTGACATCCCAGGTCGATTGCGGTATCACCGCGTTCTACAAGGACTACGATGATCTGGTCGGTGCTGTCGAGAAGCGGACTAAGCCGTACTCGGTGACGTGGTATGACAACATCGGCGATGCCACAGCGAAGGGGCTGGAGCTCCAGTTGCAGGCGCGACCTGGCCGGGGCGCGAGAGTCCTCGTGAACTACACCTTGCAGGAGGCCCGCGTCACGACCCCGGTCCCGCCGTCCGATTTCGCGTGGTTCCCGGCATTCGGACGCCAGACCGGACCCCGCGCGTGGGATCGCCGACACACACTCACACTCCTTCTCGATCTGCACCGCCCACTCACGGCCAACCCGGAAGCAGGGCTACTCGCCGATCCCTTTGCAGGCGCGGGCCTGACCGTCGCCTTCACGGCGGGGAGCGGGCTCCCTTATGCACCGGGCGAGATTTCGGATGAGGTGTCACTGTACGCAATGAGATCATCATTTGACGGCAGCTACGAGACCGGCCCTGCGGTCTACCGGCTCGATCTGCGGGCCGAGAAGGAGTTCCACCTCGGACGCGGTGCGCCGAAGATGGGTCTGTATCTGTGGGTGATCAACCTGCTCGATCGTGACAATGCCGTGCACGTCTACCGCGGCACCGGCGAACCCGACAATACCGGATGGCTGGAAACCGAGGATGGGCAGGAGTTCACCGAGGAGTACGCCCAGCTGGATGACACCTCGCTCTTGACCGGCGAGGAGAAGTACCGCCTGCGGGAGGCTGACCCGGCGAATCTGGATATTCCGCGGCAAATTCGGTTCGGACTCTGGGTCGGTTTTTAGGCCGGCGGCAATAAAAGACTTCTTGCGTACTCTTTGGTCGGTATCTACCCTGCCGCCAACTGAGAGGCGCCGGGGGGTGACCTGATATGCGGACGCGCGCGGTACAAACCGCCCGGCTCCAGCCAACCAGGAGGGGGAGTATTCAATGAGACGGCTGGCTATGACGGCCCTGGCCCTGTTGGGCGGGATTGTCGCCCTGGCAGCGGCAGAGGCTACGGTCTTGTCCGGACGGGTCGGGGTATCGAGTTATCTGTGGGAACGCAGCGAGCTGGATACGACCGAGACCCGTCACTTGCAGAACACGGGGACATTGAGCCTGCGGCTGGCACGGATTGCCGGGCAGGACCTGTGCGTCTCCACCTCTATGCGCGGGCGCTACGACGCCCGTAATCGAGGCGACAACACCGACGACTACCGGGTCTACCACTTCAACGTCCGCTGGCGGAATGTCGCCGACCGAGTCGACCTCGAGGCCGGGCGGCATCGTCTGTACTGGCCGACCGGGACCGTCAATATCGACGGCGGTTCGGCGGAGGCGCGTCTCTGGCGGGGAATATCGATCGGCGGGTACTACGGAGTGACTCCCCCTGAAGACGGCAGCCTCAAACTGACCGAATTCGACGAGGGTCACGCGTACGGCGCCCGGCTGAACCTCCCGAAGTGCCGGTTGGGTCGGATCATCGTCGCATTCGCCGAGCGTCGCGGGGCCCACGGCTATGTCGTTGATGGTCAAGCAGTTGAGGTCAACAACCTGATCTCCCGGCGGATCGGGATCGACTGGCGGCGACCGATTGATGGTTTCGGGACCGCCTACGGTCAACTGGTCTACCAGATACCGACCCATCGGATCGGACGCGTTCATCTCTCGGCCCGCTGGAGAGCGACTCCGACCGTCTCGGTGCACGGCCAGTTCCGGTACCGCCGGCCTGACATCGCCTACAACTCGATTTTCTGGGTTTTCGGCCCGTCGCGTTACTACGAGGCACGGTTGCGTGCCAATATCCGCCTAAACCCGACTTGGACGGTCAACGTTGGCGGGACGTACGTCGACTTTGTCGACGACAACACGCAACGCTTCGATGTCGGTCTGTCCCACCGGTATTTCTCGGTGATGATCCACGGGAAAGCCGGGGGAGCCGGCAGCACGATGGGTTTGACCGGAAACGCCCTCTATCCGATCAACGACCGTTGGACGGTGCACGGGGGGGCGCGCTACTCGTCGTATGAGTTCGGCGAGGATCAGGAAGACGCGAACTGGGAGACGGCGATCTGGGGCGGCGCCCGCTGGAATTGGATGACGCAGTCGTCGATCGAACTGGAGGCCCAGTTCCTGTCGCAGGACGTTACGACACAGCAGGACTTTGCCGGGAACGAAAGCGATTTCCGGCTCATGGCCCGGATCAGTTACTGGTTTTTCAACCGGTTTGGCGCATAGCGGTGGCACGACTTAGAGGAAAGGGATATCCGATGGCCATTCATATTGTGAAACGATCGGTGTTCGTCGTCGGAATCATGGTGCTCGGCTGCGCCATCATCGCCGCGGCGACCAACGGCGCCGGCTTCCGCCTCTCCCACAAGCTACACGTTGAGACCGCGGGAGCCGCCTGCGAAGACTGTCATGAGGCCGCGGCGACGGCCGACGCATCGAGCGCGAACCTGCTGCCTCCGGTTACAGGCTGCACCGCCTGCCACGATGCCGCCGAGGTCGCTGAATACGGCTACACCGGTGAAGCGGCGCCGGAACGGGAGCTGATTTTCTCACACCGGACACATGCCACCACCGTCGGCCTGACCTGCGAGGACTGTCATTCCGGCATCCGCAAGGCGACCGAGCCGCCCTCGGGCCTGCCCGAAATGGCACCCTGTGTTCATTGCCACAACAAGCGCGAGATGGCGGGGGATTGCGGCGTCTGCCATTCACAGGTGGCGTTGCGGCGTCCCGGCAATCATGTCGCCGACTGGATCTTGGACCACGTCGAGTACGCCCGTAGCGACGCACCGTCCTGCGCGATCTGCCACACCCGGACCTACTGTCAGGAATGCCATGATGGTGCCGCTCTCGGCCTGGCGATCCGCGGCGAGGCCGGCGCCCCGGCTGACCGGATCGGTCCCACGGCGGCGGCTCACGAAGGCTCCGATCTTCTGATCCTGCAACGCACCCATAACCTGAACTACATATTCACCCACGGTACCGAAGTCCGCTCCAAGACCTCCGATTGCGCCACGTGCCACGAAATGCCGTCGTTCTGCAATGCCTGCCACAACCCGGAGGACGACGCCCGCCGGTTCCGGCCGGTATGGCACGGCGCGC
The DNA here is from genome assembly GCA_035528515.1 of Acidobacteriota bacterium. Lineage (GTDB taxonomy): Bacteria > Zixibacteria > MSB-5A5 > WJJR01 > WJJR01 > DATKYL01. The sequence continues at coordinate 5,690 of DATKYL010000282.1, forward strand.
CCGGCGCATTCGATTTCGCCCACGCAGAAATGGCCCGCAATGACATCGAGGCCTGCGCGGCCTGCCACGACGTTTCCGCCACTGAACCTGAGTGTCTCCGTTGCCACCAGAGCACGGTGTCGCCGCATTCCGACGGTTTCATGGAAGACATTCACGGTGACTGGCACGACAACGACGACGCCGTCTGCTTCGTGTGCCACGACAACAGCAGGCACGCCGGCCAGGGCTTCTGCGGCCGGTGTCACGGCAGAGAATCGGACGATTAGAAGGCCCCGCGCCGCTGCGGTGGCTTCGGGGATTGGCGAAAAGAGGAGTGTGGGAGTCTTGACTCGGAGCCGATCTTATGTCAAGGAGATTAACGGGAGGAATATTATCGTATTCGGGCAGCAGTCAGGTACTCGATCAGGGGCAGAATGCGGCATCCCCTTAAAGATCAACGCCCCCGATCGGTGCAGAGGGTACAGAATTCCTCATTTTTTCCGATCACTCAACAGGAGTAATGGAATCTCGAATCTATGATGACCGGAATGATCGCACACTTATCCACAAGGAGGAGGGTAATGAAAGGATTGAGGCATGCAGCCTTGGCGCTGACGGCGGTGATCGCCGTTGCCGCGTTCATCGGCTGTGAGGGTGAGGAAGGACCACAGGGGCCTCCAGGGCTTGCGACGTGCACTGAGACCTGCCACACGGACTCGTACGCCGTGGATGATTACCTCCTCGCGTACCAGACCGAATACGAAGGTTCGGGGCATGCGAACGGGGAATCCTTTGCGCGCGGGGGAGAGGATTGTGCCCGCTGTCACACCAGCGAAGGGTTTACACACTTCGTCACGACCGGTGAGGAAATTGAGGTGGTCGAGTCGTCGCCGATCGGTTGTTTCGGGTGTCACGCGCCGCATACGAACCAGGACTTCAGCCTGCGCAGGACCAGCGCCGTCGATCTGGATTGGGGCGGCACCTACAACAAGCTGGAATCCAATACCTGCGCGACCTGTCATCAGGCGCGTCTGCCGGATCCCTTGATCGACGATCTCGCGACCGCGATCACCTCGACTCGCTGGGGTCCGCACCACGGACCGCAGTCGGGCGTGCTCATCGGAGACGGCGCCTACGTGTTTGATGAGGCGTACAGCAGCAGCCATGCGCACAACGCGGTCAGCAACGGCTGTGTCGGCTGCCACATGGCGGAGACCGCCGGTGACGGTCTCGGCGGCGGGCATACGTTCAGCGTGGGGTACGAGTACCATAGTTCGCACACCATCAACGGCAACGGCTGCTTCGGCTGTCACACGGCCTGGGACGAAGATGACGACAACGCGACCGAGGCGGTTGCCGATGCCAAGGCCGAATTCGAAGAGGCCATGGACGCACTCCTGGCCGACTTCGTCACGCTGGGCTGGCTGTCCAGCAGTGGCTCCGTCCAAGGAAGTGCGATTCCGGCCGACGTCGATGCCCGTGGTGCGGTCTTCAATTTCAAGTTCATCGAGGAAGACCTCAGCATGGGTGTCCACAATCCCACGTACGCCGGGGATGTTCTCGAGGCAACGCAAGCGTATGTCGATCAGCAGTTGATTCTGGCCGGGAGGTAGTACCGGCTTCTTGCAGCACACGCGCTCTGAACGGGCCGTCCCTCGCGGGGCGGCCCGCGCGTATTTCACCCAGCCGCCGTCGCGCCATCTCCCCTGCCCGGCTGGGAAGCCGGATCGCGCCGACACCGAGTGGGAATACTATCCTCGGGCCCTGCAAAGTGTTTGAACAATCGTTCAAACGAGAACGATTCATAACGAGCCGTGATGCTGGGAGAAGATCGAGGGCGTGTCTGCCCCTGATAGCAGAAACAAGCCCGGCTACGCGGGTGTGCTGCCACCGGGACGAACCAGGAGTGCTGTCGGAGGCGGCGGGGATGCGCCAAATCCGTGTGACTGGCTTGGGGCCGCCGAATACTCCTCACTGACAATTTCTGTAGTGTATGCTTGGCTTTGACAGATGACGGGTCGTCTCGGGTGTATATTCCGTGCCGGCTGGAGTCGACGCCTCCCGGAGATCATATGGGTATGAGCGAGATACGAGTGCGACACGCTTTGGGAGGACCGAAAACAGCTTGATTCTCGAGGTCTTGTGAGCTAAATCGCTTGGCCGTGATGGGAAGGCCTCTCTGAGGGAAGGGGAATTGTGGGAATAAGCCGTCGCGATTTCTTAAAAACGTCCGCTGTCGCAGCTGCGGGTGGAGCGGCCACGCAGGCTCGGGCGTCTACGCCCGAGGCGGGCAGCACCGGCACGAATTCTGATGACTGCTTCGCCGTGCTGGTTGACACCGTCGTCTGCGTCGGCTGCCGCAAGTGCGAGTGGGCCTGCGCCAACGAGCACAAACTCTCGGACAAGACGCTGGCCGAATTCGAAGACCGGTCGGTCTTCGCGCAGCAACGGCGACCGGACGCAACGGCCTACACGGTGGTCAATGCGTATCCGAATCCGGACGAAGTTGACAAACCCTATCTCATGAAGTTGCAGTGCATGCACTGCGCAGCGCCGGCCTGCGTGTCCGCGTGCATCGTCGGGGCTCTCGCGAAGAGTCCTCGTGGGCCGGTTGTATACGATGCCTGGAAGTGTATCGGCTGCCGATACTGCATGGTGGCCTGCCCGTATCAGATTCCGGCTTACGAGTACCACAACCCGCTCAACCCGCAGGTGCGCAAATGCACATTCTGCCATGAGAGATTGCAGCGCGGCGAGAAGCCGGCCTGCGTCGGCATCTGTCCCAACGAGGCGCTGACGTTCGGACGCCGCCGGGATGTGATGGAAGTGGCCAGGGCTCGGATCCGCCACAATCCGGACCGATACGTCGACCACGTTTATGGTGAACACGAGATCGGTGGCACGTCATGGATGTATCTGGCCGGTGTCGATTTCAGCCAGACAGCGCTGCCCACTCTGGGCCAGGATCCGATTCCGCCTCTGACTGAGAACATCCAGCACGGCATCTTTCAATCGTTTATTCCGCCGCTGGCTCTGTTCGCCCTCCTCGGGCTGACGATGCACACTCTTCGGGAGCGACAAGGACAGGGGAACGCCGACCATGACCACGCATGAACATGCCGTTCCGATGCGCGCGCCTTTCTGGACCAACGGCACGCGCGTGCTCGGTCTCCTCGCGGGGCTGGGCATCGCCGTCTATCTCTACCGGTTGATCGCGGGGCTGGGAGCGGTGACGAACCTGGACGACCAATACCCCTGGGGGATTTGGATTTCGATCGACGTGGCCTCAGGCGTGGCGCTGGCCGCCGGTGGTTTCACGACCGCGGCGCTGGCGCACATCTTCCACCGAGAGAAGTACCACGCGTTGGTCCGCCCGGCGCTGCTGACCGCGATGCTCGGGTACACGTTCGTGGTCATCGGGCTGCTGGCCGATCTGGGTCGT
>DATKYL010000283.1:0-2066 GCA_035528515.1 Acidobacteriota bacterium
GCTACTACACCGCCCCCGACCGCGTCTGGGATTTCGACACCGACCTGCTTGATCCCAGCAACCTGCCGCCGGGAACTCCGGTGGTGAACGCGGTCATCAAGAAGGGCTGGTTTAACACCGGCGGCCCGATCACCGCCGCCCCCTGATACGGACCTTCCCCGTGAACGGTACCGAGTAGCTACCTGGTAAAGTCACCACGCACGGGAGAGCGTCGCCCTCCCATCGTCGACCGGATCGGCGGGTGGCCCGGACGCCTCGTCCGGGTTTCTCAGAACTGTTTCCCTATCTCAGCCATGACATGGCCGTACCCGTGACAGGAGCGTGATTGGCCGTCGGAGATGTCTCTGTGAGACCCGGACGAGGCGTCCGGGCCACACCCATGAAATATCCCGTGCACCCGCGTGCCTCTTCACTGGCCTGCCCCTTCTCTTCACCCGCCCCGATATCCTGCCGATAAACCAGATAAGGGCTGCCGCCTATGTGCGGCGGGGGGAAGAACCTATGCCCAGAATCGACAAACTCCTCGAGATCGTGCGCTCGGTCGACGCCTCCGATTTGCATCTGGTCGGCGGCTCGGTGCCGATGATCCGCACGGCGGGACGGCTTGAGAAGACCCGCCATCACCGCCTCGCCGACAATGAAATCACGCAACTGCTCTATGAGATTCTGACCGACGTGCAGATCCGGCAGTTCGAGCAGACCGGTGATCTCGACTTCGCTTACAGCATCGGCACGGCGGCGCGTTTCCGGGTGAATGTCTACCGGACCCACAGCGGGATCGCCGCCGCCTTTCGCCTGATTCCGGCGGAGATTCCCGACCTGACCGCCCTCGGCTTCTCCGAGGCGGTGGCCAAACTGGCCGAGAGCAAGTCGGGCCTCGTTCTGATCACCGGGCCGACCAACTCGGGGAAGACCACGACCCTCGCGGCGATTGTCGATCACATCAACACCAACTTCGCGCGGCATATCATCACGCTCGAAGACCCGATCGAGTACATTCACACCAACAAGAATTCCCTGATCTCCCAGCGCCAGATCGGTCTGCACTCGACTTCGTTCCCGACGGCGTTGCGCGCGGCCCTGCGCGAGGATCCTGATATCATCCTGGTAGGGGAGATGCGTGATACCGAGACGATCCAGCTCGCGGTGACCGCTGCCGAACTCGGGCTTTTGGTCCTGGGCACGCTGCACACCTGCACCGCCGCGGCCACGATCGACCGCATCCTCGACGTCTTCCCGCCGGGGCAGCAGACCCAGGTACGCATTATGGTCGCGGACTCGCTTTCCGGGATCGTGTCGCAGCAGTTGGTCCGGCGCCGTGACGGCCACGGACGTGTCGCCGCCTATGAACTGTTGCGGCGGACCACGTCGATTGTCGGCATGATTCGCGAGGGCAAGACGTTCCAGATTCCGACCGCGATTCAGACCGGACGCAAGCAGGGCATGCAACTGCTTGACAACCACCTGAAGGATCTGGTCGAAAGCGGTGTGATCGATACCATCGAAGCGATGCGCGTCGCCGCCGATCCCGCGCGCTTCTCCGTCGTCACCGCGCCGGCAGAGGAACTGGAGGTGAGCGTTTGAGCAAGCCGAAGCCTCCCCGTCGCCGTCTTGATGAAATTCTCATCGAGGAAGGACTCGTCTCCGAAGCCGATGTGACCGAGGCGCTGCTGCGCCAGAAGGCGTACGGCGGAAAGTTCGGCTCCCAGGTCCTGTTCCACCGTCATATCGATGAAGCGGCGCTGGTGCGCGCCCTGTCGATCCAGTTCGGCTGCAAGGGCGTCGTGCTCGGCGGGCGGGAGATTCCGGATGATGTTCTGAGAATGATCCCGCGCAAGGTCTGCCTGTCGCGCCGCGTGCTCCCGTACGCGTACGACGCCGACACGGAAACGCTCAAGATCGCCTGCGAAGATCCCGGCGATCCGGATTTGGAACGGGAACTGAGCTTCGTCGCCGGTGGTCGCAAGGTTCAGTTGTACGTGTCGGCCGAACTCGCGCTGAACACCGCCCTGGCCCGCTATCATCTCGGCCGTAACGTCTCGCTGGAAGACAGCCTGCTTTTGGAA
>DATKYL010000284.1:0-10233 GCA_035528515.1 Acidobacteriota bacterium
CGGACCCGATTGTGAGATGCTGGTACCTGGAGTCCGACCGAGTAAACCCTGACGGACGGGCCTGTTGAAAAACCTCACGCGGTACCGACGAGGCCGACGGCGGACGTGCAAGCCGTGTCCCGGTCGGGAACAGATGCGCGGTGTGACAAGAGCTTAGCCCAGGGCGTGAGCCCTGGGATCAGAGGACGATCCAAAGGACCAAGCCCCGGAGGGGCGAAACAGCACTTTCTCAACACGCCCGGACGTCAGGGCCACCAGTCTGTCAGTGCCAGATGTTCTTCACTGATGATCTCCACGAAGAGAAAACGCGTCGGGCTCTTGGCGTTGCAGGGCGACTTCGCAATGCACCGCCAAGCGGTGACTGCGCTCGGTCATGAAACGGTCGAGATTCGCACGCCCGCGGAACTTGCCGGCGTCGATTGTCTGATCATGCCGGGCGGCGAGACGACCACAATGTGCAAGCTGATGGTCATCGAAGGGTTTTTCGGGCCGATCGCCGAATTCGGACGGAATCATCCGATCATGGGAACGTGCGCCGGTCTGGTGCTGCTGAGTACCGAGACGACCGGCCCGGACGGTGGACAGACGCTCGGGCTGATCGACTGCGCCACCGAGCGCAACGCCTACGGCCGCCAGTATTACTCGTTCCGGGATATGGGGCAGATTGATCTGTCCAACGGCGGCCGTCCGTTTGAGATGGTCTTCATCCGCGCGCCGAAGATCACACGCGTCGGCGACGGTGTGGAAATCCTGGGACGACTGGATAACGAACCGACGATGATACGGCAGGGGAATGTCCTGGCGATGACTTTTCATCCGGAACTGGCGGGGGACGGCGCGATTCACGAGTATTTCCTGACGCAGATGTAGTCGCGCGCGGCAATCCCCACAAATCCTCCCCCGGTGACGTAGACAATAAGCTATGCCGATGGATGCCGACCAGAAACCGATCCCGCTTAACGCGCCGAAACCGAGCTGGCTGAAGACCAAGGCGACCTTCACGCCCGACTACCTGCGGGTCAAGAAGGCGTTGCGGTCGAACGTCCTGCATTCGGTCTGCGAAGAAGCCAACTGCCCGAATATCCGCGAATGTTTCGCGGCCGGCACCGCGACGTTTATGATTCTCGGCAACGTCTGCACCCGCGGCTGCCGTTTCTGCGATGTGATCAAGGGGAAGCCGCTCGGGTACGATCGCGACGAGCCGAGGCGTCTGGCCGAAGGGGTGGTGCAACTCAGACTGTGGCAGGTGGTGATCACATCAGTGAACCGCGACGATCTCCCCGACGGCGGTTCATGGGTTTATGCCGAGACGATCCGGCAACTGCACGAGCGCGACCCGCAGGTCAAGATCGAAGTGCTGATTCCCGATTTCGACGGGAACTTCGACGCGCTGGAGACGGTGCTCACCGCCGGACCGGACGTCCTCAATCATAATGTCGAGACCGTGCCGCGTCTTTATCCCACCGTGCGTCCGCGGGCGGATTTTGACCGTTCATTGGAAATCCTGCGACGCGCGGCAGCGCGGCCCGATCCGCCGATCGTGAAATCGGGGATCATGGTTGGGTTGGGGGAGACGACCGACGAGATCCACGACGTGATGCGCCGCATTGTCGCCACCGGGTGCCGGATTCTGACGATCGGGCAATATCTGCGCCCCTCCGAGGAGCACTTGCCGGTGATGCGTTACTATGAACCGGCCGAATTCGACGCACTCGCCGACAGCGGTCACGAGATGGGTCTTGCGCATGTCGAGTCGGGACCGTTGGTGCGATCGTCGTATCGCGCGTTCGATCAGGTGAAGAAAATGAATGCCGCCGCGCGGGAACCGAAAGCCCGGTCATGACGACACCGACTCACAGCATCATCCCGCGTGCGAAAACACGCACGGTCACGATCGGCCTTGTGCCGGTGGGCGGCGATGCCCCGGTCGCGGTGCAGTCGATGTGCGACACTGACACGCGCGACGTCGCAGCGACGGTGGCGCAGATTCACGCAATGGAAGCGGCAGGCTGCGAGATCACCCGTGTCGCGGTTCCCGACGAAGACGCCGCCGACGCGATCGCCCTGATCCGACCGCAGATTTCAATCCCCCTTGTTGCCGATATTCACTTCGACTGGCGCCTCGCGATCCGTGCGGCGCAGAACGGCGCCGACAAGCTGCGTATCAATCCGGGCAACATCGGCGGGCCAGGGAAGATCGCCGAGATTGTGGCCTGCGCGAAAGACCACGGGCTGCCGATTCGGGTCGGCGTCAACCAGGGTTCGATCGAGACAGACCTGCTCGACAAGTACGGCGGCAACAATCCCGAGTCGCTGGTGGAGTCGGCATTGCGCAACGCGGCAATCATCGCCGAACACGATTTTCATGATATTGTTTTGTCACTCAAGTCATCGCACGCCGCTGATGTGATCGCCGCCTACCGTTCGGTTGCGGCGCAATGCGACTATCCGCTCCATCTCGGAGTGACCGAAGCCGGTCCGCCCGGTTCGGGAACACTCAAGTCAGCGGTCGCCCTGGGGACGCTATTAGCCGAGGGGATCGGCGATACGATCCGAATCTCGCTGACCGGCGACAAGGCGGCGGAGATCGAAGCCGCTTGGGGGATATTGCAGGCGCTGGGTTTGCGCCGTCGCGGGCCGGAGTTGGTGTCGTGTCCGGCCTGTGGACGGATCGAAATCGATATTCTGACCCTCGTCAGCGAAGTGCAGGCAACCTTGCGACAGATTCGCGCGCCGCTGACAGTCGCGGTGATGGGCTGCGTAGTCAACGGTCCCGGCGAAGCACGCGACGCCGACTGGGGAATCTTCGGCGGCAAGGATGTCTATCTCCTGACCCGCAAAGGGGAAATCGTCGATCGCTTCACCGACAGCGAATCGGCGAAGAAGGCGTTGACGAGTGCGCTTCTGGAGGCCGATGCGGCGTGGCGGCGGGGCGGGTGATACCCGTCTGGCCGTCAGGAGATTGCAGTTGAGTAGTGCGGCGGGGACAAGAAGCAGATTCCTCACTTCGTTCGGAATGACTTTGTGTGATTATGTGAGATGATCGGTTGCTTGAATCATCTCAAGTCCGCCTCAGGCGGACGCAGAATAGCCCATATCTCCCGTCATTCACAATTACCGCAAGGGGTCATTCCGAGCGAAGCGAGGAATCTGCTTTTCAACACGGCTGATGACACACAAGACCCGATAGAATGTGAAAACGGCGGCGTGCTCCTACACGCCGCCGTTTCTATCAATGGTCGCGCGGGTTTACTCCGTCGCGGCGAATTCTTTCAGGTAACGGTTGACTGCCGCGGTCTCGCGTTCGCGCAGGCCGGCGCAGTCGGTAGCCCTGTCGGCGACCTTCGCCATGATCTCATCGGTTCCGGGGACATTGTGCGTCGGCATCGCAAAGAACACACGTGTCCTGGCCAGCCGTTCGAGCGAGCAGCCGCCGCCGATCGACGGCATGTAGGCGGCATACTGAGGCGGGATGCGCGAGGTGATCGCGTCGTAGTTGGTGGTGAGCCAGACGTAGATGCGTTCCTCGTACTGCCTTGCTCCCAGGATACTGCCGGGTATGCTGAATATCTCCAACGGACGCAGCGGTCCGTCCAGTGAGTACGTTAGCGCATCCTCAACAAGTTCCGGATCACGGAAGTCGCCGAGCAGGCCCAGGAACCGCGAGCGGTCCCGCGGGATTTCGGCCGCCTCGAACCGTCGCTTGAATTCGTCGAACAACGCCCGGTCGCCGCGCAGTGCGGTGAGGTAGAGACAGATGCCGGCGAGCTGCGGATCGACCGCGGTCGGCTCTTTTAGGTAGACCTGACTCAACGAGTCGGCGTACGCCTGCACCCGCTTGTCCATTCCCTCCTCACCCAACCAACCGAGGAGTTGGGATCGGAAACGGGTGATGGTTTCCTCTTCACCCTCCTTGCGGGTAAACCCGAATTGTTTGAGCGCCGGGCCGAGGGTCCCGCGCACCCACAGGGCGAAGTCGTTTTCGTTTTCGTCGACGACAAAGGCCTGACGGATCTTGCCGACCGCGGACAACAACGCGGAAATCACTTCCGGATCGGGATCGTTGGCAAAATGGTTCAACGTCAGCAGGTAGTTGTCGCCGGAAATCGACCCGGCGTCAAGTTCGGCGCCGAGATTACTGATCAGTCCGACCCGTTCGGTAACCTCCAACTCCTCGGTGGCGCCTTCAGCCAGACGGGCCAGCATCGCCGGCGGCACCGACCAGCGGTAGTATCCGTGCATACCGGCATTGGGCAGCACCCATGCCGGATCACCCTCCAGCGAGTGGAGTTCGACCGTCTTCTCCGGTTCCGTCAGGAGCACGGTTTGTGTCCGGGTATCGATGCCGTCGGAGTACTTCAGAACGACCGGAATCTGCCACAGCGCGTCCTCGGGGACCGGAACTCCGTAGTTCGAGAAACGCTTCTGCGTCAGTTTCACCCGATTGTCCAGGGTCACCTCCGCCGATACCAGCGCGACTCCCGGCTGGTCGAGATAGGTCGACATTGCGGCCTCGATATCCTGTCCGGAGATGCGGGAGAGGATTGTCCAGAAGTCGTGGGCGGTGGTCGTTCTCCATGCATACGTGTCGCAATACTCGAGCACCGCCTCGCGCAGAGCCTCCGGTCCTACCCACTGCTCGAACATCCCCAGAACGGCCTGGCCCTTGCTGTAAGCGAGGTCATCGAAGGACATCGACAGGTTGTCGGTGGCCTCGACCGGGCGGCGGATGGCACGTGTCGACGGACGTGCGTCGGTGTTCATCGCATACAGGCCACTACGGATGGCGCTGACGTCCATGCCCAATTCGGGAAAGACCTCGTGCGTGATCTTGTCGCCCATCCACGAGGCGAACGACTCGTTCAGCCAAGTCTCATCCCACCACTCGAGCGTCACCAAGTCGCCGAACCAGATGTGCGCGAGTTCGTGGGTGTGGACCGCGGCCAGTGTCCGTCGCTGACTGGGACTCATCGTCTCCGGATCCAACAGGATGAGACCGTCGCCGTAAGTGATCAGGCCGGGGTTCTCCATCGCACCGCCCTGCCCGGGTACGGCGATCATATCGCATTTCTCGTACGGGTACGACTCGCCGAAGTATTTCTCGAGGGCCGCGAGGATCAGCGGCGTGATCTTGACGGCTTCACCCGCCAGGTGGGTCTTCCCTTTGGGCGTCCACACATTGCCGGGGACCGACATGCCGGGGATCGGGACCGACTCTAACGGCCCGGTCGCGAAGGCGACGAGATAGGTCGGCAGCGGCTTGGAGCGCTGGAAGATAACAGTCTTCCAGCCGTCGGCGACCGATTCGGATTCGACCGGCGAATTAGAGACGGCCGTGTGCGCTTCGGGTACGATCAGGGTTATCTGAAACGGGATCTTGAACGCCGGTTCATCCCAACATGGGAATGCCTCGCGGGCGTCATCCGGCTCGAACTGGGTGAAGGTGTAATAGAAACCGCCGTCCTCGACCCGATGCAGGCTGTTATCGGTGGTGTCGAGAGTGTTCGAAAACGTCACCACCAACTGGGCGGGCCCGGGGGCGAGCGCGCTGCCGGCGCTGACCTGGACAATGCCATACTCCTGCATCGTGAATTCGGCCGGCACCGGCTGGCCACCGCGCGTCAGCGTGAGTTTGTCGATCGTCATGCCCTCGGCGTGAAAGTTGAAGGTGCTCGTTTGCTCCTTCACTTCGAGTTCGAACTGCGCGGTGCCCGTGTAGTCGGGTCGGTCGGCGTCGATCTTCAATGTGATCGCCTCAAAGGTCGGCACGACCTGCGTACTCAGCCGCGCATCAGCCCAGGCCTGGCCCGAATACAGCAGAACAGCCGCCACGAGAACCGCGGCGTGTACACCGGTTCCCCAACTTCTTCTCATGTGAACCTCCATGGTTTGTTCCCGCGAGCACGGGGCACGACTACGAGAAGCTGCTACGTTCGGTCGTTCGTTCCGGTTGCGAATATGAGACTTCGTCGATGGAATCCAAGGGTTTCGGCGCGGCGAACCGTTCACGCCCAGACTCCCGGGATCGCCGTCCCGCAGTCCGGACAACAACCGTCTCTCAGGCGATTGACAAGTACCTGAAAGCCAACGCGGTGCATGAGGCGGGCGTGGCACTCGGGGCAATAGGTCGACTCGCCGTCGTCGCCGGGCAGACCCCCGGCGTAGACAAACCGCAGACCTGCCGCCTGACCGATCCCGCGGGCTCGTCGCAGGGTCTCAGCCGATGTCCGGGGCCGGTCGGTCATCCGGTAGTCGGGATGGAAGGCGGTCAGATGCCAGGGGATGTCGATGCTGATCCCGGCGATGAACTCCGCCATCTGCGTCAGCTCTTCGGCCGAGTCGTTCTGCTGCGGGATGACGAGCGTCGTGATCTCCAGCCAGAATCCGAGGGCGTGGATAAGCTTGACCGCCTCGAGCACCGGCTCCAGCCGCGCGCCCAGAACCTTGCGGTAGTAGTCCGGGTTGAATCCTTTCAGATCGACGTTGAACGCGTGCACATACGGCCGAATCGCGCGCAGCGGCTCCTCGCAGATGAAACCGTTGGAGACGAAGACGCCGCGGATACCCTCTGCGGTTGCCAGCCGGGCGCAATCGTAGGCGTATTCATAGAAGATCGTCGGTTCCGAGTAGGTGAAAGCGACCGTGCGGGCCTTGCCCCTCTGTGCCAGTGCCACGACTTCGCCCGGCGTGACGTGTCGTCCCACGATCGCGCGACTCTTCCCCTTGGTGATCTGTGAGATGTCGTGATTCTGACAGAAGGGGCACTTGAAGCTGCACCCCACGGTCGCGACCGAAAGGGATTGCGAGCCCGGCAGGAAGTGAAAAAGGGGCTTCTTCTCGATCGGATCGATATTGATGGCCGCCGCCAGTTCGTAGACCAGAGTCTCCAGGCGCCCGTCGGTGTTCCGGCGCACGCCGCAGACGCCGTACTTGTCCTTCCCCACGTGACACCGGTGCGGGCAGAGTGTGCAAACCACCGCACCGTCGGGACGGGCTTCCCAGAACATCGCTTTGGTTGCGGTCGCTTCGTTCATATCGGGCGGCAGATTGTCTATCGCTCAATCGGCGGAGGACGGCTTTTCGGTCGGGTTCGATTGCTCAACTGCCGGGCGCGCCAGATCGGGACGGTCGGTGATGATCGAGTCGACACCCAGCATCGCCAACAACGTGACGCGCATCGGGTTGTTCACCGTCCACACCGCCGACTTCAGGCCGGCGCGCCGGATCGCCTCAACAATGCCCGGTGTGATCCAGCGCTCGTGCAGATGCAGCGCGTGCACGCCCTGCGTCTGTGCCCAGCGCAAGAACGAGCCGAACATCAGGCGGCGGACCAGGCGGTAACGGGGATTCCCGACGATCAAGGCCGTGGGCCAGGTCGGGCACTGCTGTCGGATCTCACGGAGGATCGACCTCCGAAACGACGAAAACACCGGCGGCTCAGACAGCCCCGCCGCCTCGATCTCCGCGATCAGTTCGGGTATGCCGGTGGTGTCCTTGATATCGAGGACCGGACGCAGACGCTCCGCCCTGGTCCAGTCAAGCAGCTCCGTGAGAGTGGGGAGCGGATCGATCCCCGCCGCCGGCACGACCTTGCCCAGGTCGGCGACCGTCAGATCGGCAATCCGCAGGCGTTCGTTTTTCAGGGGGATGTCGGCGTCATGGCGGATCACCCACCGGCGGTCGGCGGTCAGGCGCAGGTCGCACTCGATCGTATCGGCGCCGTCGGCGAGGCCGCGTTGGAACGCCGCCATCGTGTTCTCGCGGCAGAACTGCGAAGCGCCGCGATGCGCGACAATCTGGGGTCGGTGATTGATCATCCCTCTTCCGTCCTACTCAAACCCGAATCCCTGCCGATCGAGAAACCGCCGGAGATCGGCCCGTACCGCGACCGGATCGATCCAGCGCCGCGCCGATTGTTCGGCCCACCCGTACTCTCCCTCAGGGGTCGTGTCCCGCCAGCCCGGCAGGCGGCTGCTCAGGTCGAGCCGCCGCTGGTAGAGCCCGGTCGCGCGCGTGAGGCAATCATATTCGGCGTGGGCCTCGGCAAGGTGTGCTGTGTCGTAGCGTTCGTGGTGGACGATCCCCGCCAGAGGCAGACGGGGCCGCTGCGCGGGAACATGTTCGGGATCGGGGCGCCCGAGCGTCATACCGAACGCGATGAACACCAAAGGCGGAAGTCCGAGCAGCTCGGCGATCTCGAACGGTTTGTTGCGCGCGCCGCCGATCATGCACCCGCCGAGACCGATCGCCTCAGCGGCGTCGAGCGTCTTCTCGGCGAAGATCGCCGCATCGATCACTGCCAGGATGAAAAACTCGATACACTGCGCCCGAAACTCATACCCCGCCGCGTCGCAGAGCATCTTCGCCCGGTTCAGATCGGCGCAGTGCGCCAAAAAGACCGGACACTCCGCCACTTGGCGCTGTCCGCCGCAGAGTTCGGCGAGCTTCGCTTTCCTCTCTTGATCACGCACCACGATCACCGAGTACGATTGCAGATTCGACGACGTCGAGGCGCGCTGTCCGGTGGTGAGGATCGTCTCGAGTTCGGCGTCGGTCACCGGCTCCGACGTGAACCGCCGGATTGAGTGGTGGGCGCGGAGGGATGTGATTGTGGGATTGGTCATCGATAGTCCCGTCCAGATGTCACGTGTCACAGATCAAAGCATCCGCGACGCAACGTCCTCACAGCGCCGCCAGCAACGCCTTCATGAACGCCGGCAGGTCGTCAGGGAAGCGTGCGGTAATCAGGTTGCCGTCAATCACGCACTCCTCATCGACCCACTGCCCGCCCGCGGCGGCCAGATCGTCCTTGATCGCGACATACGACGTCACCCGTTTCCCGCGGCAGATGCCCGCCGAGACCAACAGCCACCCGCCGTGGCAGATCGCGGCCACCGGTTTCCCGTCGGTGTAGAGCCGCCGTACCAGATCGACCACCGCCGGATACTGGCGCAGACGATCCGGAGCCCAGCCGCCGGGGATCACGATCGCATCGAGATCGGATGCCCCCACCGACCCGACGGCGCGATCGACCGCGACCGGGTAGCCGTTCTTGCTCAGGTAGCTGGTGGCCGAACCGGTGCCAATGATGAGGACCTTGTGTCCGGCTTCGCGCAGACGCAAAAGCGGGTACCAGACCTCGAGTGTCTGATAGTCGGTCTCGACAAGAATGCCGATGGTTTTCGCTCGGGTATTCACGGGTCGACCTCACATTATCCGGTTCCCGGCACGATCGGCCGCAGCCTCACCACGCGACATTGATAAGGGGTAGAGGCCTGCCGGGTCCACCGATTCGCAGAGCATTTTGACCGGCCGAAGCTGGGTGCCGTATGGACAGTGCCCGGCCCTCATCGGGCCTCAGGATCCGGTCAGGCGCGAGGTATTTGCGTTCGAAGCGGGAGTATCCGCACGAGAGGCGTATTGCCGACCGGATCGAGCACGGAATCTTTGATATCCAGGTCCACGCGATCTCCGCTGCAGGATTTCAGCCATACCGCCTGCGAATCGCCCTTCTACGCGGAAAGACGGTCCCCTCTCAAGGTTTCCTACAACTTTTTGGGCGTCAACCGAGTATTAGGACTAAGGGGGGCTTGACTGACCCGCACTCCGGTCTGCCCGATCTGGATTGGGACGACCGGACGTGTATTGCGTTGAGCCCAAAAAGCGAGAATACCGGCTCACGAGGGTAGGGTTTCCCTGTCGGTGGAGTGCGCCCATAATGGTCCGTGTAAGGCATTGTGCCGGAAGAGAAATACACCGTTCGGAAATTCAACACAATCGGATGGAATCGCTGATTTTTTGTTGACACCGGCAAGTGATTGTATGTAAACTTGATCAACAGCAATGTTGTTTGGGCTGACAGAGTCTGTGTTGTTTACTGCAAAGACATTACCTCACAATAGCCGGGGGGAGAGCCCGGTTCACGCTAAGGGGGTGGACCGTGGGTGGAAACACAGCATCGAAAAACATGGCCAAGACAGCGAAGGGGAAAACCACCAAACGATCAGAGTCACGCGCTTGCAGTAGAGGAACGAAGGCCGCGGCCAAGGATGCGGCGAAAGGGCCGACCTGTGGGAAGGAGCGGCCGTCGGAATCCTCGGTTAAGGCAACCGGTAAGATCATCGTTCATCATGTGGGAGTCGAAGTACCCGACGGCTTGCCGACGAAATTCGTGACCAAGAGCACTTTCAACACGCACGATATCATGCACTCACCCGTTGAGAAAACGCTGAA
>DATKYL010000285.1:0-7705 GCA_035528515.1 Acidobacteriota bacterium
TCGACGACGAGACGTTCCAGCGTGTGCGGGCGTTGATCGCACAGAACGGCAACGGCTCCGGCAAAGAAGTCCGCAACAAGCACGGGGCACTGCTCAAGGGTATCCTCGTCTGTGGCGCCTGCGGTGCCGCCATGGCGCACACGTACGCGTCCAAGAAATGCAACAGGTCTGGCGGTCGGCGCCTGTACCGCTACTACGTCTGCACCACCCGCCAGAAGCAGGGGAGCGAAGCCTGCGACACACCGTCACTCCCCGCCCAGGAGATCGAGGACTTCGTCGTCGCACAGATCAAACGCATCGGTCAGGACCCGGAGTTGGCAGCACAGGTCTTTGACGAAGCGATCCGACAACAGAAAGCACAGCGGCCACGCCTTGAGAAGGAGCAACGACGGCTCCTGCGTGAGCGGCAGCATAGGGGTGAGGAGATTAAACGACTCGTTGCCGCGCTCGGATCGTCCGAGGAACCGCTGGTCTCGGTCACGAAGCAGTTGGCCGAGACGGAAGCGCTCGTCGGCCGCCTCGATCAGCGACTCTCCGATATCCGCAGCGAAATGACTCAGTTGGACTCGCACGTCATCGACAAAGCCCACCTCACCGAAACCCTCGCCCAGTTCGAGCCGCTGTGGGAGGTGCTCAGCGAACGGGAGCGGACGCGGGTTGTGCGGCTGTTGATCGAGTCGGCAACGTTTGACCTGGAGAGCGGCGACGTGAGACTCACGTTCAGACCTGATGCACCACGGTGTGCTGTGTCAGCAAACAGCGACAGAAGAACGGGCGTCTGATGTGGTCACGCTCGTACTCTTGCCACCGCCGCTACTTACGTAGGACTACGTAGCCCCCAAGGACATCAAGCGTGCAGTCGTAGCACTCATCCATCAATTCTCTCAGCCCCAGCGCGATTTCCCTTGTTTGGGCACTCCAAGCCACCTATGTTTCTTGCGCAGTAGAGCAGTATTCAAACGTGGTAGCCGGGGACCGTACTCACCGATCCTCGGATCACATTCAGGAAACCGAGTTACCGCTCGGGCGGCTTCATGCTGTCTGCGCGCAAGGGTGTGGTGTGCCAACTGGCGACCGGAGACAGGCAACTGCGTCGGGCCTGGAGGAACCCGAATACTGCCCTCGCTCTTTTCCCAGGTTGCCGGGAATATTCAGTGCCGCCATCTGTAATGAGGATTGAAGAGCAGTAGCCGACGGGGTTCGAGGCTATCCAGAGAGCCCCTACATACATGGCTAACGGCCCAGCTTCGTCGGGCAGAAACGAGGACGCACCTCGGTCTACACCTGTGTCCTCGCAATCAGCGTAGTCAATCATCCCTAAGCCAGGGCGCAGAAACGGGCGTTCAGGCGCGTGGGAGGGGTGTGCGCAGGAAAGGAGGTGATGGTGGATCGAAACCGATGGCGGGGCGCTTGATGAGGAAACACTGGCGAGAAGTACCTGAAAGCGCAATGTTCTGAAGGGAGGTACACAATAACAGTACAGGGAAGGCCAGTTGAGGGTCAACTCAAGGGGGAACGTGATGAATAGGACTTGGAGAGTGATCCGGCGGGCGGGCGTCTACTTCGGCGCCGCCTCGTTGGCTGCGGGGTTGGCCTGCACATCACGGCGGGCCGTTGAGCCGGAGCCGAGGCAGTACAGAATCTATGTTGCGGCTGCCGACTTCAGGTCATTTCCCTCGCGAAACATGGTATATGTATACGACGCCGACGAACTCGTGCTACAGGACTCTCTCGCGATTTTCGGAAACGCTCTGGATTTGGCAGTCCTTCCAGATGGGCAATCACTCCTCTTGCAGCTAGAGGATATAAGCAACCTCCCAGATGTTAGTTACCCAGTCGTCAGGTATGACCTTAGAACTTGGCTCTCTTCGTGGGCTGTTGGTGGAAACGGCTCCGAGGTGTGTGTTCTGAAAGACGGAGCATGGTTCCTCAACGGAAATGATGTCCGCAATGCGGCCGACGGCAGTCTCATCCGACGATTGGCGGACAGTCTCAATCTGAAGAGCGGGCCGATGTCAGGGACGGAAGTAGCTGCAACGATTCCCGACAGCGTGGGCGTATATGTAGTGGACACCATCATCACCGTTGTAGATGCAGCATCTGGTGAACTGCGAGGTCAGTACATTCCGCGCGTCAGTACGGGACAAGTGCTGGAAGTGTGGCATGCTCAACTTCATCCCGACAAGGTTCGTGTGCTGGCGATCGGGCGAAGTGCTCCATATCAGTCCTGGCTGGTCATCGGCAACACTCAAACAGGGACTACGGTGTTCGAGCTCAGTCTGGTTTACCCGTACGGGAGAGTCGCGATCAGTGAGGACGGCGGCATTGCCGTCGTCACAGACCCGAGCAAACCGGAGGTGTGGGACTCTCCTGCCACGGTCGACGTGGTGGACCTAGCGCAGCTCGTCCATCTGAAGCGTTTCACGTGGCCTGATGACATATACCGGGCTGCGATGGTCGAATTTGTGTCAGATGATGGACTGTTCGTTACAGCCCCCTACTACAGTGGCCCTCTCCAGCTCTTTGACCTGAAGACGTTGACCGTCATTGACACGGTCTTCTTGCCGTTCCCGGGTGCCGTGCCAACCGCACTGGGAGCGGGACAATCTCCTCGGTGACGGTTAGCAAACAGCATACCGTTTCACGAAATCACGGGAGACAAGCAATGCTAAGACGCGTTGCACTCATGTGCGCAATTGGCTCCACGGCCCTCTTTGCAGAGAGCCTGGCATTCGGCCAAGACGTGCTCCATACACTTGATACATCTTGGGGTGTCAGCCCTTCTGACATAAGGATTGCAGTTCAGTTTGACACCACATCCCCTCCCCCTCAGAAGTCCGTCTTCTTCTTTGACCACCCCACGCTGGATGCTGCCGCTCCGGTGCAATCTCTGGATCGGGGCTTCGAGGTGTACGGGATCGACTCCGAAAGCGACTATGAGACCGCGGCCGCGGATGTCACGAGCGACCAAGCCGTCAACCGCTGCCTACCGGTATACATAGTCCTCCATGATTCGTCGGAGTTCAGGGTCACCGACCTGGTTGATGTTCGCTTCGAGGATGGACTCTCCGAAGACTCCGCGATCGCTCTTCTCGCGGCCCATGGTCTCGTACTCACTGATACCAACGCGTTCAGCCACAACCTGTGGGAGGCGGCCCTGGAGGATAGCATTAAGATCAGTCCTCTGTCTCGTGCCAACGCCCTTCATCTCGAGGATGCTGTGGTATGGGCAGCTCCTGCAATCTATGTCCGGACGATCCTTCATTCGCAAGTGACGGATCCTTACTTTCCAAACCAGTATTACCTGGAGCACACCGGTCAATTCGGCGGTGTCCCGGACACAGACCTAGACGCTGATTCCGCGTGGCTCTTCACCCTGTGTGATTCCTCGCTTCGTGTGGCGGTGATTGACGATGGGTTTGAGAGCAATCATCCCGACCTGGCGGAATCGCGGCTCGTGAACCCATTCGACTTCTATGACATGGGACCCGACCCTACGCCAGGAAGTCCTAAAGACAACCACGGCATGGCCTGTGCAGGAATCCTTGCGGCGTCCCACAACGATTCGGGGATTGCAGGTGTCTTCGGGAGCTGTGAGCTTGTCCCAATTCGAAAACCTTTTGGGACTATTACGGACCTAAAACTCAGCCGTACGGCAGACGCGATCCGCTACGCGTGGGAGCAGGGCGCTCGAGTGATCTCCTGCAGTTGGGGGTACGGCACTACAATCGAGTACTCAGTCATCACGGAGGCGATCCAGCAGGTGAGTGATGTCTGCGAAGGGGGCTCGGAAGACGCGAGCGTTGTGGTCTTCTCTGTCGGCAACGAGGGCAGTGTCGTGACCTTCCCCGCTAGTCTGGATGAAACCATCGGCGTGGGAGGAGTCAGCAAGCAGAACGTGCCTTGGTGGTGGAGTAATACTGGTCCTGCCGTGGATGTCGTGGCGACCACTGGCCCGCTCGCCGAATGGGTGGGCGACACGCTTGTGCCAATGGGCGATATCTGGACAGTGGACCGTGTAGGCGATCTGGGGTGGAATCCCTTGGTCACATGGGAACCCCTCGAGAACCACGACTACACCGCCCGTTTCGGCGGTACCTCCGCCGCCTGTCCACAGGTCGCAGGTCTCATCGCACTGGTCGCCGCCAAGCGACCCGATCTCATGGACGATTGTCGGCCGGTGGATGTGATGCGGGACATTCTCTGCCAATCGGCTGAGTACTTCAGCGAGGACTACGAACCTCAGGAAGTCGGCTGCGGCCACGCCAATGCCTTTCGAGCGCTGTTGGCCGTCGGCCGCGGAGAGGTGAGTAACGACGGTGTCTACAACGATCTCGACGCCATCATGATCATCAATCAGGCCTTTCGAGGGGCGGGGCCGCAGGGCCTGCATCCCGGCCATGCAGACATGAACTGTGATGGGGTCATCAACGTTCTGGATGTTGTCAGAATCGTGAATATCGCGTTTCGATCCGGCGCCTACCCCGACCCCTGTTTCCGCTATGACGGCTACACCACCGAAACCCAATGATCGAGAGGATCCAATGAAAACTCTGAGTCTCATGCTGATTGTCGGCCTCGCGGTCATCTCACCTTCAATGGCCGTGGCCACCAGTTCGGTCGTCATCGAATCGAAGACCGTCCCGCTGTCGGCGACTGGACAGACCGTGGGCGTGTACATTGTCAACGACGCCACTCTCTGTGCGGTCACAATGCCTCTCGTCATTCGATCGACGACATCCGGAGCCTTCATTGCCGACACGCTCGCCTTCGAACCTCTAAACCGCCTCGCCTCCGGCCTCGGAGACATGGTCGAGATTGCGTACCTCCCGACAGAGGATTCGCTCAAGTGGTGGCTATGCGATGGATTCGGGTTCCAGCTGCAGGGTGCACCCGATTTCGCAAGTCCCGATGCGATACTGTACGGCGGCTTCTCGACATCCGACACGTTCATGACGGCCGGCAGTGACGGTACACCGCCCGGCGGAACACCTTCCGCCCAATTCTACTTCAATGTCACCGGGACGGCGGGAACGTTTGAGATCGATACAACGTGCATCTCACCGGCGAACCACCTCAGCCTGATCGAGAACGTGACTTGGGAGCGGGTGCCGGTGACGTTCACTAAGGGTGTTGTCACGATAGCCGACACCTGCGCCTGCGACTGCCATGCAGACCCGATCTGCGACAGCGTCCACAACATCCTCGATCTCGTCGCGATTGTCGGGGTCGCGTTTCAGGGCGCCGATCCGATTCCCGATCCTAACGCGTTCTGTCCCTATGAGACGACCGATGTCAACTGCGACAATGAGACGAGCGTACTCGATGTGGTCCGCATGAACCTGGTGGTCAATTACGGAGCTGATCCGGACACAACCTTCTGCGATCCGTGTGAGCCGTAGGCCTGCAACGGGGAAGTAACCATTGAAGCCCGCGGGGTTCGTGCCTCGCGGGCTTTTCTTTGGTCACCAAATCCCAGCTTATCAGACACGAATCGCAGGATTTCGGAGGGGAAAGTGCGTGTGGCGCGACCGCGGGTGCAGCCACCCTCGCAGGAACGCACGGGCTTGCCTATTGCCAACCGCCAACCGTACCGCACGTTACGCGTTTGGCGGTTACGATCTAAAGCGCTCTGATCTTGGGCGGAATTCCGAAGAGGGTTCGGAATGGCTCCCCGGGCCGGACTCGAACCTGCGACAAGGCCATTTCCAACGGGCCGGGTGCCCCCTACAGCCGCCACACCCGCCCGGTCCCCTTGGGGACCTTCTTCGTGGCGTTGCGGGAGTCGAAGACCATCTGAGCGCGGGAGCAGATGTCGGTGTAATCGAAAGCGGTGTGGTCGGTAAGGACAACGACGCAATCGGCGGCGGCGATGCGTTCGGGTGTGAGTTCCACGGCGCGCATTTCGGTGCCGTCTTCCATCCGGATCGACGGCACATGGGGATCGGCGTACTCGACCTTCGTGCCGCGTCCCTGCAACAGGTGGATGACGTCGAGCGAAGGCGATTCGCGGACGTCGGAGATGTCCCTCTTGTAGGCTACCCCCAGGACGAGGATCTTCGCGCCGCGTAGCGACTTCTGATCCTCGTTGAGCACGCGCGCGATCCGGTCGGTGATGTACTCGGGCATGCGGGCGTTGATATCACCCGCCAGTTCGATGAAGCGGGCGTAGTAGTTGAGCGAGCGCAGTTTCCACGACCAGTAGTGCGGATCGATCGGGATGCAGTGCCCGCCGAGACCGGGACCGGGATAGAAGGGGTAGAATCCGAACGGCTTGGTCGCCGCCGCTTCGATGATCTCCCAGACGTCCAAACCGAGCCGGTCGCACATCAGCGCGACTTCGTTGACGAGGCCGATGTTGACCGAACGGAACGTGTTTTCGAGGAGCTTGACCGTCTCGGCTGCCTGCGTCGAGGAGACCGGGACGACCTTGTCAAGAAAGACCTCGTAGAACGCCTGCGCCACCTGCGTGCACTTGGGCGTGGCACCGCCGACGATGCGGGGCGTGTTCTTGATCATGTATTGCGTGTTGCCGGGATCGACCCGTTCCGGCGAAAACGCCAGGTAGAAATCGACGCCGGCCTTCAGGCCGGAGGCTTCGAGTTTGGGACGGATCAGCTCTTCGGTCGTCCCCGGATAGGTCGTCGATTCGAGAACGACCAGCATCTCGCGATGCAGATGCGCGGCCACACTCTCGACCGCGGCGACGATATACGAGACATCGGGGTCCTTGGTCTTCGACAACGGCGTCGGGACACAGATCACAACACAGTCGGCGTCGGCCAGGGCCTTAGAATCGAGGGTCGCCGCAAGCTTGCCGCTCTTCACCAGCGGTGCCAACTGCGCGTCGCTGATATCGTCGATATCGGAGCGGCCCGCGTTGACCGTCTCAACTTTCTCCCGGGATATCTCGAACCCGACAACCTTCAATCCCGCTCCGGCGACTTCGACCGCCAGAGGCAGACCGACATAACCGAGACCGACCACGACGACGCGGGCGGTGTGGTCGTCGAATTTGGCCTCAAGGACCGACCGTGTTTCGGTGCGCGTTGCTGTCATCATCCTGCTCCGACACGATTCCCGCTGCTTCAGCGCAGACGGATACGGTTGCGAAAGTGGGACCGACGGCGGCGGAAAGTCTACCGCATTTTGAGAAATTCCGCCAGCACGGCGTCAGTCACATCCAAATTGGCGCTGGAAAACAGCGGATTGATCTGTTCTAAGTCGAGAATCAGATCGAGCCCCATCGCCTGTGCGACGCTCTCACCGGCTTTGGCCAGATCGGCGTAGAGCGGCGCCAGCAGCTCGGAGGACTTGGTCTCGATCGCACCGTCGGTGCCGAACGTTTCCTCCATAAACTGCTGATAAGCGTTGGATTTCTGGACCATCTCCTCGCGCTGCCGGTCGAAGGTGGCTCCGCCCTGACGCGAGGCCGCGTCCAGATCCTCGGCGAGTGACTCCAACTCGGCCCGCATGCGATCGCGGCTCTGCTCGTAACCCGCCACAACCTCGTCGATCTCAGCGAGCGCTGCCTTGAAGCGCGGCGCTTCGCTGCGGATCTTCTCGAGATCGACCGTCCCGATACGCACCTCTGCATCTGCGGTGGTGTTGCTGCCGATCACGACGATCACCACCGCCAGAATCAGACATACCGTCATACGAATCTTCATCATCCCACTCCGTTTCTCAAAGTCGCATCGATTGC
>DATKYL010000286.1:0-6338 GCA_035528515.1 Acidobacteriota bacterium
TCCCAATCGCGTCGACACCCGTTTCGACCTCGGTTCGATCAACAAGTCGTTCACCCGGATCGCGATCGGCCAGCTTGCTCGTGACGGGAAACTCACGTTCGACGATCACATCATCGACCACATCCCCGACTACCCGAACGCCGAAGCCGCCGGCAAAATCACGATCCGTCATCTCCTCGAACACACCTCGGGACTCGGCGACATCTTCACCGAGGAGTTCTTCCGTTCGTCCAAAGCGCTCTACCGCAAGCCGCGCGATTTCTTCCCGCTTTTTGCCGACAAACCGCTCCGTTCCGGGCCGGGCGAGAAGTTCGAGTATTCGAACGCGGGCTTCATGGTCCTCGGTGTAATCATCGAGGCGGCCTCCGGGCAGTCGTACTATGAGTATATCGCCCAACACATCTTTGAACCGGCCGGCATGACCGACGCCGGTTTCTTCGCCAACGATGAACCGATCCCGAATGTCGCGGTCGGCTACACACGGATGGGTCCCGACGGTGGACCCGGCGAGCTGCGCAACAACCTCTTCGACCTGCCGATACGCGGCAACTCAGCGGGCAGCGCGCAGGCCACCGTCACCGATCTCCTGCACTTCGACGAAGCACTCCGCGAACACCGACTTCTCCCCCCGGCGTACACAGCGTGGTACTTCGGCGGCGAAGAACCACAACCCGGTGCGCCGACAGAAGCCACCGGCCAGAGGGCAAAAGCCGCCACCGGCATCGCCGGCGGCGCCCCCGGAGTCAGCGCCACCGTCGAAAGCGACGGCGACGTCACCGTGATCGTCCTGTCAAACTACGACGCGCCGATCACCGAAGCCGTCGGCCGCCAGCTCTTCCGGCCGCTGAAACGCGCGTTGGGCAAGTGACGGGGGCGGCGCGCGTCAGGGTCGCGCCGGAGCGAAAACGGTTGATTCGCACCCACCAGTACTGCTAATATTGAGTGCTTCAGAGAAGTCACGCCCGCTATTGAATGCCGGACGAGGGTCAGTCCGTATCGGGCGCGGGAGCCGTCATATGACCGATCGCGGCAGGAACAAAGAGTCTTGCATGCAGACCCGGAGTTGACCGGTGGCAAGAATCGTCGGCGTACACGGAATCGGCCAGCAGGTCAAGGGTGAACACACGCTGGAAAGTGTGTGGCTCCCGGCGTTGCGCGATGGAATGACTCGTGCCGGCGCCACCCCCTTGCCCGACGGCCTTCTGTCGTGCGCCTTCTACGGCGACCTCTTCCGCCCCGCCGGGACCAAGGCGATTGGAATCCCCCCGCTCAGCCACGCCGATCTCCGGGATGAGTGGGAGACTGCCCTCGTCCAGGCGATCTGGGAGGAGGCAGGACGTGTCGACTCCTCGGTCCCGGGACCGGAGGCCGCAACCAAGCTTCGCGCGCCGAATGTCATTCAGCGGGCGGTTTGGGCTCTGTGCAACTCACCCTTCTGGGGCGGTGTCGAGAAGCTCCTGGTCTTCAGCCTCAAGCAGGTGCGCGCCTACCTCCACGACGACGCATTGCGGCAGAGGGTACGCGAGCGTGTCGAAGCCGCGATGTCGGACGACACCGAGGTCCTGATCGGTCACTCGCTCGGGAGCGTCGTCGCCTACGAATGCCTCTGCGCCAACCCCGACTGGCCGGTCACAACGTTCATCTCCCTCGGTTCGCCACTCGGAATCCCGAATCTGGTCTTCGACCGTCTCCAACCGCCCCCCGCCAACGGCAAGGGCAAGTGGCCGGGAAACGTCCGTCGCTGGATCAACATCGCCGACCGCGGCGACCTCGTCGCACTGGAGAAACGCCTCGCCCCCCTCTTCGACAGCCGCATCGAGGACCTGCTGATCCACAACGGAGCCAAGGCTCACGATGTCGAACCCTATCTCACCGCGGAGGAAACGGGACGTGCCATTGCAGCAGCCCTCACCGAGCGGTGATGTGCCCCAAGTTCGCCGCTACCTAATCACGCTGGGAGTCGCCCGGTACGAACACCTCGGCGAGGACGAGCAACTCGAGTCGGTCACAACCGACGTCGAGAAGATCAAGACCCTCCTCTGTGGCAAGGACTACGGGTACGAACACGTCGATCTCGGTCTGAGCACCGACCCTACCGCCGACGAGATGCGCGCGAGCCTCGGGGCGTGGCTCTGTGCGCCGGAGCGTGATGAGAACGATGTCCTCCTTCTCTACTACTCCGGGCACGGCGCCGTACTGCACGATCGTCATTTTCTCTACGGACGCACGACACAGCCGGAGAGCCTAACTGCCTCTGCGCTGAGGGCCGAGGATCTCGCCCTGATGGTCGCTGAGTCTCCCTTGCGGCACGTCCTCTCCGTGCTGGATTGCTGTTACGCGGGTTACGGCACCGGCGACATCATCATTGCGGCCGTCTCCCTCCAGGACTCTTTGAAGTCGGATGGAGATGAGGCGCGCGGCAAATGGGCGATCGCGGCCACCCGGCCTAAAGAGGAAGCACAGAAGAGCGCCGTCGCTGACGCTCTCGCTGCAGTTCTCCCGAACGCAAACGCCGTCCTGGGGGGGCCGACACAACGCTGGCTGACACCGCTTCAGATTGTCGACGCACTGAACAGAGCATTCAAAGAACGTGGGTTCGCACAGCGGTCGCGCTGCTCGTTGGCTGCCGGGGAGTCCGACGCCGACGCACCCTTCTTCCCCAATCCTCATTACCGCCCCAGCGTGCCGCCTGGCATAGACCTCGAAACACAGAAGTACTACGCTCACTACAAACAGGATCTCACGACACACTGGGACCCCCGTGCCCGCGGCGTGGAAATCCACGCCCAGCCCGGGTGGTACTTTACCGGGCGAACAGCGGCGATCCGGAAGATCGTCCGCTGGATCGCCCGTGAAGAGCATCCCGGCCGCGCCCTCGTGGTCACCGGCAGGCCCGGTTCGGGCAAGTCAGCGGTCCTCGGTCGTATCGTCACACTCGCCGACCCGGAGTGCACCAAGGGTGCGGACCTCAGCGACGTCCCGCGCGACACACTCCCGCCCTCAGGCGCTGTCGACGCGGCGGTTCACGCACGACGTCTCACGGTGCGCGAGGTGACCGAGATGATCGCGCTCGCTCTCGGAGTCAGAGTCGACTCCCCCGCCGAACTCATTAACGCCGTTGCCGAGCGGGACAAGCCGGCGGTGATCGTTGTCGACGCTCTCGACGAAGCCGCCGACCCGAACGAGCTTATCCGCGAACTCATTCGCCCACTTACTCTCGTTCACAGCGCCCGGCTCTTGGTGGGAACACGGACTCACCTCGTCACTGCGATCGGCGAGGCCAAAGCGGTCCTCAGCCTCGACAGCCACGACTACTTCAAGGAGGCTGATCTCGTCGAGTACGTGGCCCGGCGCCTATTGGCCGAGGATGACGAGGAGCTGAAAACGCCCTACCGAGACCATCGGGAACTCGCTTACGAAGTGGCAAAGAGTGTCGCCCGTAGAGCCGCCCCGGTTTTCCTGATTGCGCGCATGGTTGCTCACTCGCTCGTCTACGCCGACCAGCCGCTGGATACTTCGCAGCCGGGTTGGGCCGACCGCTTCCCCTCGGAACTCGCGGACGCCTTCGAGGAGTACCTCGCGCGGTTCAACGAAGAGAGCGACCGTGTGCGCAATGTCCTCCGCCCCTTGGCCTATGCCGAAGGTGCCGGTCTCCCTTGGGAAGACTTCTGGGCGCCGCTGGCCTCTGTAATCTCGGGCAGAGTATACTCCGACGCCGACATCGAATGGGTACGCCGCAACGCCGGCCCCTATATAGTCGAGGATCGCGAGGAGGGGTGCTCAGTCTATCGGCTCTACAATCAAGCCTTCGCCGACCATCTGCGCCTCAAGGCACAGGACAGGACTATACAGAGCAGGATCGTCGACGTTCTCAGTGACCACGTACCCGAGACCCACGACGTCGTTGGGAAAGACTGGCCCTGCGCGCATCCGTATGTACGCAACCACCTCTCCACCCACGCTGCCGCCGCCCGCCGTCTCAACGAGTTCGCCCGTGACCCGCTCTTCCTGCTGACGGCTAATCCCGCGCGCCTTCTGACCGCCCTATCCCGCGCCGAAGGCGACACGATCGCTCCGATTCGTCACGCGTACCAACTGGCGTTTCACCATATGCGTACGGAGGCGACCACTAACGCTGCATCATATCTCGAGTACGCGGCGATTCGTTGCCACGCTGACAACTTAGCCGCCGCGCTCCGCCGACTTCCTCTGCGC
Organism: Acidobacteriota bacterium; assembly: GCA_035528515.1. Lineage (GTDB taxonomy): Bacteria > Zixibacteria > MSB-5A5 > WJJR01 > WJJR01 > DATKYL01. The sequence goes on from DATKYL010000286.1 coordinate 4,216, forward strand.
CGGAGCTGGTCGATACTCTGGGCAGTCGTCTCATGCCCCTCCCCGCATCAGGTCATCCCCACAGGTCAACAATCGGTTGTTGCCCTCGCACTAGCCGACCTCAGCGGCGAGTCGGTCATAGTATCCGGGGGAGAGGACGGAACGCTACGTCTGTGGCGCCTTGCCGATGGAGCACCGATAGGGGAGCCAATGCGTGGGCATGACCGCGGGGCCACATACGTGGCCACTGGCATACGTGACGGCGAACCAGTCGCGGTCTCCGGTGGAAACGACGGGACTGTGCGCCTTTGGCGCCTCACCGACGGCAAACAGATCGGGGGGCAACTCCGCGGGCATCGAGGTTGGGTGCGGTCTGTAGCCATCGGTGACTATCACCGCCAGCCGATTGCGGCTTCAGGAGGATTCGATGGGACGGTCCGGATCTGGCGCCTCGCGGATGGCACACAGCTAGGGCCGCCGATACAGAGCCATAATGGTTGGGTGGAGGCCGTGGCCCTCGGAGTACATAACGGCGAGCCAGTGGTGGTCTCCGGGGGAGACGATGGCACATTGCGCGTCTGGCACGCAACTGAAGGTAAATCCATCGGGAAGCCAATGCACGGGCATGACGGTTGGGTCACGGCCGTGGCCATCGGGGAGCACGACGGCCTGTCCGTAGTGGCCTCTGGCGGGGATGACGGGACGGTGCAGGTCTGGCGCCTCGCTGACGGTACGCCGCTCGGGAAGCCGCTTCGCGGTCATTATGGAGCCGTCGGATCCGTTCTGCTATTCAACCGCAGCGGCGTGTCCGTCGTCGTTTCCGGGGGGCACGACGGGACGGTGCGGGTTTGGCACCTCGCCGATGGTACACCCATCGGAAAGCCGATGCGGGGACACGACGGTCAGGTTACGTCGTTGGCTGTGAGCATGCAAGCCAGCAAGCCGGTACTCGTGTCGGGAGGTGATGACCGGACGGTCCGAATCTGGCGCATCGCTGATGACCCTTTGCTCGAAGAGCCAACCAGTGGGTACGACCGTGTAGCCACCTCCGTGACCGTCGGCCTGCGTGACGGCGAGCCGGTTGTGGTCGCCGGGGAACACGACGGCACAGTACGTGTGTGGCGTCTCGCCGACGGCAAACCCGTTGGAAAGCCGATCCGGGCATATGACGATCCGGTCACCTCCGTCGCCTTCGGCACCGTTGACGGCGAGTCGGCAGTGGTCGCCGGGGAACACAACGGCATGGTGCGCGTCTGGCGCCTCGCCGACGGTAAAGCAATGGGCAAACCAATACGGGAACATGGCGTTTGGGTAAGGTCTATCGCCGTCGGTATGCTTGAGGGCGAGGCGGTGGTCGTCTCCGTGGGAGCTGACAGAGCGGTGCGGGTCAGGCGCCTCCCCGATGGCAAACCCGTCGGGAGACCGATCCGGGGGTATGACGATTGGGTCCGATCCGTCGCAGTCGGCATGTGTGGCGACAGGCCAGTGGTAGTCTCCGGGGGATCCGAGGGGACGGTGCAAGTGCGGGGCCTCATCGACGGCAGGCCCGTCGGGAAGCCGGTGCGGGGACATGAGGGCTGGGTCACCTCCGTTGCCATCGGTGTGCGTGATGGCGATCCGGTAGCCGTCTCCGGAGGATCCGACGGGACGGTACAGGTCTGGGGCCTCGCCGACGGCAAACCCATCGGGGAGCCGATGCGGGGACATGGCTGGGGGTTCACGTCCGTGGCCGTGGGGATGCGTGATGGCGAGACAGTAGTGGTTTCTGGAGGATCCGATCGCACGGTGCGCCTGTGGCGCTGTCATCTACGCAAGCCGCTCGTGGTCGACATCGATATGAGTGTTTTGGGAGTGGCCCTTCACGAGGCAACGAACACAATCGCCGTCGCCGGCAGCCAGGGAGTCGCGGTGATTGCCCTCCATTGACGCCCCCCCACCCCGCAGCACAATTGCGCCGCGCCATCCGCCGCAATATCATGCAGCAGCGAGAGGCCAGCCGAGGCCGTTGGAGCCCCAAACCCCATGCCCCCCACCTCCACCATATTCGACATCAAGAAATTCGCCATCCATGATGGTCCGGGGATACGGACGACCGTCTTCTTCAAAGGGTGCCCGCTCGACTGCTGGTGGTGCCACAACCCCGA
>DATKYL010000287.1:0-2336 GCA_035528515.1 Acidobacteriota bacterium
ACCGGTAAACGTGATCGTGTTCCTCGTGTCATTGACCGCATCCCCCGGAGCGAACGTCACAATGTTTTTTTGATAGAGGAAGGCGTGCTCACCCACCCCGGCGTCGGTCAGATCGACAATCTCACCGCCCGGCGATTCGGCCAACTGGATCGCGTAATCATTGCCCGGAATGGAGATGACGTAGTAGGTTTTGCCCTGTTCGAGGCCCCCGACGCCTTTATTTTGCTCGATCCCAGCCGCATCCGGATTGCTGTATGTGCCCATATAGGTGAGGGCTTCGCCTCCTTGGAAGCCGTGGGGATCTACAAACGTGATTGTGTCGGCACCGGCATTTACGTTGCTGGAGTCGAATTCAATCATCGCCAGCCGTCCCAGCGTATGCTGCGGGTCATGGGCAGGTTCGGGGTCGGGAAGAGTATAGTCCAGGTCGATCGTGGGCACGTTGGCGAGCCGGATAGTGTCCTGGTCGACCACCTGGACATAGTAGCGCTGCCCGTCCGTGAGACCACCGATATCCGGTGGCTCGACTTCCCCCAGCGGAGCGTCGGTTACGCCGTGGGAGTAGATGACCTCCTGCCCGTCAGTGAAACCGTGGCTCAGTATCCGAATGGCGTTCGCACCGTAGTTGACATCGCCCTCCTCCCGCGCGTCGAATGTGTTTCCGACGCCGCCGGCCGCATCCACAGCCCCGTCGACCAGGGCCCTGATGTCGGCCTTGTCGAGATCGAGCGCAAAGGCGACAGCCAAAATTCCATCCCGATCGATTTCCGGCTGGGACCAGGCAAAGTTGGTCACCTCGCCCATTGCGTTGATGTTCACCCCCTCATTGTGCGAGGTAACGCTCGATCCGTCTGAAATGGTGACGTGCGAGGTCTCCTTCGTATTGGCCACCGCAAACGCGAGCGAGATATTGTTGGGATTGGCCAGGCGGTCGGCCGGCATGTGCGTGCGCGCCTTCACGAAGGCCCGGGTCGTGGCGCTGGAGGTGATATCCACCGCTTGCTCGGCGACGATCGACGTCCGGTCAATCGTTGTTGTAGCCGTCGCGTATGCCTCGCCGTATCCGAAGGCCATGGTGAAAGCGCCGGCAAACGCCAACCCGCTGATAGAAACCGTGTGGAGAGAAGCGTCCGCATCGGCAGTTGACCCGACGGTCACGCTGCCCGAGCCTGTGATGCTGGAGCCGCTAACGGAAACCGTCGCCGCGGCACGGCGGATGACCACCTGCCCCATAATCCCCGTGATACTGCTGACCGCGAGACCAGGGATTTGGTCCAGCACATCGAAGACGTTCTTGACAAGCATATCCGTATACGCGCCTAGGTCGTCGTAAAGGTCTTTGTCCTCGGCAGCCGCCGTGATACGAATGTTGCCGCCGTCGATTGTTGCGCCGGAGATGAGAATCGCTGCGGTATTCTTCTTTAGAAAATTGACAGGCGACAACATCCACAACGTGCGAAGGTAATTGTCCTCAGCCTCCAGCGTGATGTCGCCGGCCGTGTCGAGGTCGCGAGTGGAGATCGAGAGCGCCAGTTCCCCGGTGCCCAAGACCGTCAGGGTGATCGGACTGGCGTCGCCACCGGCGGGGCTTTGAAAAGTCACCGTATCGCCGATTTCGGAGTTGTTGCCTTTGTCCCTCACCAGGACGTGCGGCGTTCCGGCGCTGTCGACGCTGATATCGGCGGTCATGCCGGCCCCGGACCCGGACGTGGAGGTCGGACCGACGCCGAAATATTGCTCGCCCGGCTCCCAGTTCGAGACCTCGTTCTGCTCACCGAGGGCAAAGCCGGCGACAATCATCTCGGCAGAAATCTCCAGGTTGTGGCCGGGCAGTTTGAGATCGCCGTCGATGTAGACTATGTCATAGCCGTCGTTGCCTTGGACGATCAGGTCCGCGTCGAATGGATCGAGCGTGCCCATGTGCAGAGTGTCGTTGCCCCCTCCAAGCTTGATGGTCAGCGACACCGAAGGAACGGGGAAGGCGAAACTCTCAAACCCCGGGCTCCCGGAAGGCGGATTGCTCTCGAACGTGACTGTCCCTGCGCTGAGACTGAGCGTTGCTGCATCACTCGACGGAATGAGCAACCCGTCCAGCAGGGACAGATCGATGACCACCTCTGCGACGGTGCCGCTCTTGGCCTCGGTGGGTTCGAGTCCCTTGTACGTGATGACGGTATGGTCGAGAGCAATAGTGCCCGCGTCGCGGCCGGTTGGCGTGAAGACATTCGTCTGGTAGCTTCCGCCCTGTACGATCAGGCTGTCAAAGCCGCCCGCTCCTCCATCGACGAGACCGCTCAGGCTCCCGCCGGAGGTGAAGATGAACGTGTCCTCGTTGT
>DATKYL010000288.1:0-4983 GCA_035528515.1 Acidobacteriota bacterium
CCGTGTTGACCGAGGAGATCATTCTGTCGCTGCCATGAAGATTCTGGTAACCGGAGCGGGTGGATATGTCGGCAGGCATCTGGTGCCGCTCCTGCTGAGAGCGGGCCATGACGTGCGCTGCCTGACCCGTCGGCCGGAACGCGTGCATTCTCCGTCCCGCGCCCTCTGGGTCCGGGGTGATGTGCGGGATCGCGAATCGCTGGCCCGCGCTCTGCAGGGGATTGAGGTCGCCTACTACCTGATCCACTCGATGGAGAAAGATCGCGACGACTCCCGGTCATTCGCGGTCCGCGACCGAGAGGCAGCCGGCAACTTCGCGGCGGCGGCCGCCGCCGCCGGACTGCAACGCATTGTCTATCTGGGCGGTCTCGGAGACACGCGTCACGCACTCTCGCCTCACCTGGCCAGCCGCATCGAGGTCGGGAACATCCTTCAGCGAGGTGACGTGCCCGCCACGGTGTTCCGTGCCGCCATCGTGGTCGGACCCTGGGGATCGAGTTTTCAGATGATTCAGGGGTTGGTCGAGAGGCTGCCGGTGATGATCACGCCGCGCTGGGTCGAGACACCCTGCCAGCCGATCGCCCTGCGGGACGTGCTCTTCTATCTGACCGGATGCCTGGATGTTCCAGAGACCGTCGGCGCGACCTTCGACATCGGCGGACCGGACGTTCTCAGTTATCGGGAGATGATGATGCGCTTTGCGGAGATTCTGGATCGCCGCCGGATCATCATCGGGGTTCCTGTTCTGACGCCTCGTCTTTCGTCCTATTGGGTCAATCTGGTCACGCCGATCCCGGCCAGCCTGGCGCGTCCGTTGATCGACGGGTTGCGACACCCGGTGGTGTGCCTTGACCATGCCATCGAGCGGCTGATGCCGCATGAGTGTCTCGGCTACGAGGACAGCGTTCGGCGCGCACTCGAGGAGCAGGGAATCGGATCGATTCGTCGTGTCGATTCGGGGTATTGTCTGCAGTGGCGCCAGTGGGTCGATTGTTCTCCGGAGGAGGCGATGGAGTTCTTTGCCTCGCCGGAGAATCTCCTGCCGCTGACGCCGCCTAACCTGCGCTTTGAACTCATGCCCCCGTATCCGCCGCGGCTGAGTGTCGGCACACAGCTCGACTACCGGTTGCGGGTGTTCGGGGTTCCGCTGCGGTGGACATCAGAAATCACGTCCTGGGATGCCCCGAGCGGTTTTCAGGATATACAGGTTCGGGGCCCGTACCGGAGCTGGATTCACGACCACACGTTCAAAGACTATGCCTACGGCACCCGGATGCATGACAGCGTACGCTATGCTGTGCCTTTGTCATGGCCGGGTCGCGCGGCTCACGCACTGGTCATCGGGCGCGAATTGCGCCGCATCTTCCGCTTCCGCAGTCGTCAGTTCCATCGCCTCCTTTCCCTCAGTGACCAACCGCGGTCCTAGACGCCGCCTGTGGTTGACAGGGGGGCGTCCGGAAATATTGACAATTCGTGGTTAATGTTCTGGACGAATGCCCGCCGCCTGCATTAGGTATTAGTGGTTTCACGCCGTTGCAGGGGAGGACTCTCTTGCAGAATGTCGTCATGTCCCATAGTGTCCGTGCCTCAGGAGGTACTATGAAGATCGTATCGTTGCTGACTGTTGTCGCCCTGTTTCTTGCCGCGGGCGCCGTCTATTCCCAGGAGGCGGACACCATCGCGCTCCCGACCGCGTCTCTGGCAAGCGACAAGCCGTTCATGCAGACGGTCAAGGACAGGAAGAGCAGCAGGGAGTATTCCGACAGGGAATTGAGTTTGCAGGATTTGGCCAATGTTCTCTGGTGCGCGAACGGCGTCAACCGGCCGGAAACCGGCAAGCGCACCAGCCCGTCCGCGATGAACAAGCAGGATGTGGACGTTTACGCGGTCCTGAAGGACGGGATCTATCTGTACGATGCCACCGGACACCGATTGCTCCCAATTGTCGCCGGCGATTATCGTAAGGACGCAGGCACGCAGGCGTATGTGGGCACGGCGCCGCTGAACCTGATATATGTCTCCGACCTCGCCAGGTTCGATTACACGGACGATCGCGAACAACAGGCGATGATGGCGGCGATCGATGCCGGCCATTGTTCGGAGAATGTCTATCTGTACGGCGCGGCGGCCAACCTCGCGGTCGTCATCCGGGCTTCGATCGACAAGGCGAAGATGGCCGAGCTGTTGAAGCTGAGAGACGATCAACTGATCATTATCGCCCAGACCGTCGGCCATCCCAAGTAAGAAGAAGCCATCTTAAGAAGCCCTGCCGGGATGTTGCAGGTCAGGCAGCTGGGAAAGGAGGGCTCCGATCCGAGGACGAGAGCGTTGTGTGAGCCCTGGTCGTGTTGCGCGCGTTGCGGCGTGTTTTCCGTTTCCGCAGTCGTCAGTTTCATCGCCGCGTGTCTCTCCGCGGTCGGTCGTCACGCCGGACAGCAACGTCGCGATTGGACACGTATGAAGTATGTGCCGGTTCCCATACTTTCGGTTTGCGCTCCACCCGCGGTGCAAACCTTTGCACGCTGTGCATTGTTTGCGAGATCGATTACGAGATCGCACCCGTCCTCATGATCGAACGACGGCGCTCCGATAATTGCCAATAGTTGTCCGTCGCGTGTGATAGCAGCTGTCGGGGTGGCGGGTCGGGAGACCGACGTGTGAGCACTCTCCGCTGAGGGTTGCGCGGTGATCTCACCCTCCGGCAGCGATCATCCCCGTGTCGTCCGCGGGATATCGCGTCGCAGGTTGCACCGTTTGCCGCAGGGGGCTTGAGTGCGCAGGGTTGTTTTTCTCCTCGCTGGTTTCTGCTTCGTGCTGACCAACCTCGGATGGGCGTTTCACGAAGAGGGTGCGTCGAACTGCGGCGGTTGTCATACGATCGGCGCAAAGGAAGCCGACATGGTGGGTGATCAGTCGCAGCACCCGTTTCTGTTGCTGCGCAGCACGCCGTCCGATGTCTGTCTGACCTGTCACGCCACGGAACTCGGCGCCGTTTTTGCCGAGGATGTGCTGAGTCCATCACCGGAAAAGGGCGGGGGCAATTTTATCTTCCTCTTAGAGGAGAATCTCAACGACGTCGCTGACCAGGCAGACAGCGTGAGCTGGATTTCCGGTGATGCGGCGGGTCACAACATCAACGCAACCGAGCACGGTCTCGGCACGGACGGCACATTGAGCCACGCCCCCGGCGGCACATTCCGTTCCGATTGGCTGAGTTGCACGAGTTGTCACGATCCCCACGGGAACGCGAACTTTCGGATGCTTCACGGTTCCGGTTCCATACAGGCGCGTCTGTATCATTTCACCAACGCCGCCCCGGAGGCCGAAGGGATCAGCCTCGAATTCGGCTCCGAGTCGAACGGCAACCACACGGCGTACAAGAGCGGCATGAGTCAGTGGTGCGCGAACTGCCACAGCGATTTTCACAATACCGGGTACCCGACGATCCTAAGACACCCGTCGGGTAAGGAGATCGGCGCCGCGATTGCGTCGGCGTACGGCAGCTACAACGGGACATCGGATCCGTACGGCGGTATGCGGGCGACGGCGTACCTGGCGGAAGTACCGTTCGAGGATAACAGTCCCGAGCACACGACATCGTCCACAATGGGTCCCACCGCGTCGTCCAGAATCATGTGTCTGACCTGCCACCGGGCCCATGCGTCAAGTGCGCCCGATGCGGGCCGATGGGACTTCAGCGTGACGTTCCCGGCCGATGACGGTCGTCGTTCGGGCTCTTACGCGCTGCTTAATCCGTACGACAAGTCGCAACGCTCGCTTTGCAACAAGTGTCATATCAAGGACGCCAAGGGTACCGGTGACGTCCTCGTCGCGCGCGGTCAGTGACATCGCTGGTACGTAGGGCGTGTCAGGCGGCGGGTCCGCTGAGAAGCCCAATGCCCAGATAAGAAGAAAGCCCCTTGCGGGGCTTTCGATCTATCAACGCCGCGGTGGCGTGCTCGTCCGGGTGTGCGGTCGTCAGAGTTTGGGACCGGCGGTGACAACTTCGGGCGGGCAACCGTCCTGAAACTGCTTGAAGTTGTCGATGAAGCGCATCGTCAGGTCGCGGTACCTCTGCTGATACGATGCCTTGTCGGGCCATGAACTGTCGGGACGCAGCACGGCGTCCGGCACTTCGGGGCAGGTTGTCGGCACCGCAAACCCGAAGATCGGATCCTGGTAATACTCCACGTCGGTGAGCTTTCCTTCCAGAGCCGCATCGAGCAGGGCACGGGTGTAACGGATGCTGATTCGTTTGCCGACGCCGTACGGCCCTCCGGTCCAGCCGGTGTTGACCAGCCAGCAGGTCGCCTCGTGACGCATGATCTTGCGTTTCAGCAGATCGGCGTAGAGGTAGGGGTGGTGCACCATGAAGGGTGCGCCGAAACAGGCGCTGAAGGTGATCTCGGGCTCCTTGCCCAGTTCGATCTCAGTCCCGCTCACTTTCGCAGTGTAGCCGGAGATGAAATGATAGACGGCCTGGTCGGGTGTCAGGCGCGAGATCGGCGGCATCACGCCGGAAGCGTCGCAGGTGAGCATGATGATATTCTTGGGGTGGCCTGCCATCTTCTCGGGTACCGCGTTGGCGATGTAGTCCAACGGGTAGGAGGCGCGGGTATTCTCGGTACGGGTGTCATCATCGAGATCGAGGACACGGCTGACAGGGTCGAAGATGACGTTTTCCAGAATCGTGCCGTACTTGCGCGTGCAGGCGAAGATCTCCGGTTCGGCGGACGCCGAGAGGGCGATCACTTCCGCGTAGCAGCCGTTTTCGAAGTTGAAGATGCCCGTGTCGCTCCAGCCATGCTCGTCGTCGCCGATGAGACGGCGGCGTGGGTCGGCCGAGAGCGTGGTCTTGCCGGTGCCGGACAGTCCGAAGAACAGTGCGCTGTCGCCGTTTGCGGCCACGTTGGCGGAGCAGTGCATGCTCAGAATGCCTTCCAGGGGCAACAGGTAGTTCAGGATCGTGAATCCCGATTTCTT
>DATKYL010000289.1:0-8297 GCA_035528515.1 Acidobacteriota bacterium
TGCGGCAGCAGTAGCAGACGAGAAGAAAGCCCGCGCCGCAATCGACGCCGCGCTGAAGGGAGAGGGCGATGCCGACAAGACTTGAGCGACTGAAAGCGGAACTGAAGGAGGCAAGGGCGAATAAGGGCATCGGAGTGGTGCTGACGCTTAGAGATTTGGCGTGGCTGCTCGAAGAAGCGGGCCGCCGCGCGGAACAGGACGAGGAAAACCAGGAACTTCTCGGCATTGTGCTGGATGAATACAAGCGGAGCGAGAGAGCCGAGAGACGCTGCGCCGAACTGGAGGCGGCTCTCCAGTCCCTGCGCGAACACGCGAGAAGCATGAATCTGCATACGGTTATCGCGCGCATCGACGCCCTCGGAGAGGAGGACCCCAAACCGTGAGCAAGACAAACGCATTGATCGCAGGATGGTTGATCGGCATAGTAGTCGGGCTATGGATCGGGCTACAGGTCCCGCGCCAGCCGGTCTATGTCGAGGTCTCGGTCCCGGTCGACGTCGAGCGCCTGGAAGAGGCCGAGGAGATCGAGCCGGAAAGGGTAGACTGATGGATGAAAACGGCGTTTACATGACAGACGAAATATACGAAGCGCATCAGGACGCGAGACAAAGACTCATCGGGCGATGTACTCGGGCGGAGAAAGAGAATGATGTCCTCAAGGAGGAATGTGCAGAATGGGAGCTGGACCTGAATTCGGCGATTACTTACCTGAGGTCTGTCGAAAAACGGGCGAAGATCGATAGAAATAGTGACTTCCTCCGCCAGCAGTACACGATCCTACATACCGCCCTGTGCGATATCATGTGTCGAGCCGTTGAACAACGTCCGGGATCTCTGAACGACTATCTCGTGGGGTACATGACGGCATGGAACGAGGCGAGATTGATTGCTGGTGAAGCCCTGGCGAAGATGCGAATTGAGCACGAGGCCATCCAGCGGGAAAGGATTGGAAAATGAACCGTCGCAAGTTCCTAACTCGGAGTGCAGTTGTCGGCTTTGGCGCATTCGCGCCCGTCTGGTTTAAGACCGGGGTTCGCCTGTGGGTGCCGAACACGAACCTGGATGCCTTGCGAGACCGAGAGATAACTTTTGACCTCGCGTGGCAATCCTTTACCCGTGACGGCGAGGCGCTGGGACCGTGTCATCTGTCCCTGAATGGCCAACCGCTTGATCCTACGAACCAAGTCTGGTTCCATTTCGTCTGAGCACCGCGCCCCTTCGGGGTACTGGCGCACAGCCGAGAGGGAGAAAACGCCACCACGGTCAAGGAAACGGCCCTGGTGGCGCAATCACAGGGTTCTTGTGGTGCCTCACTGACCCTTTCGGATCCCGTCGCGAATGAAGATCGCCAGGACGCCGCCCGCAATGGTCTGGATCCCCTCGGGAATGTTGCCAACGAACAGGAGTCCAACACCCGTCGCAATGGCGGCGAGCCCTCCCCAAAATGTCTTGGTCTTGATTAGACTCATTTCTCCGTCTCCTTTCTGGAGTATGTTACCCTTTCCACAAAGCGTCAACGATCCTGCCGGCGCGTCCCGCCCCCACCTGGGAAAACCACCTGCTGTCCCTCGCCTCTGACGCCGCACGTTCCCACTCCCCGACGCACACGGCCGCGATCATCTTCCGAAAGCCCTTGAAACCATCGACCCCCAAGTTGAAGATCATGTTCGTCAAGGCATCCCGGCGCACGTCCGAAATCTCGACGCTGTGAAAGATCTTGGCGAAACCTTCCTCTGCTTCTCGGAGATCCATGTCGAGCAATTCCTCCGCCTGCTTTTCCGTGAGGGTGGGTGCCGCGCAGTTCTCCATCAGCATGAGCGCGACAGTATCGTCGAACTTGTGCCCAAAGCCAACAGTCCAGAATCCCCGCGGGCACTTGTAGGGAATCAGCCTGAGCCCCTCATCGCGCTTGATGTCGTCTCGGAGTGTCATGGTCCTGGCCTCCATCGTTCGCCTCAGATCGGTTCCGGGCTCGGCCGCAGTTCCGCCCGGAGATCGGTGATAACCTGGACTTCCTCTGGCGTGATATCCCGGAGCACTACCCGCGCCCTGGCCTGCTTCTTGCCTGCGAGATACCTATCGACAACAGCTTGGACAAACTCGTCCGCGGTCAACGGGTCCGGGAGCGGCATCGGTCCCCCCTCCGGATTGTCCGGCAGGACCACGAAAGCCCTGCTGAGGCGTTCAACCTCAAGCCCTGCTTCCTGTTCTTCCGTGAGCGTAACCAAATGATCTCCCATTGTATTCTCCCTTTCTCAGTCCCTGTAGGCCGCAACCGCGCCCTGTATCTTTTCAACTTCGACATTGACGCCATTGGTTTCTGCGATGTACATGGTGATGATATCCCCCGCGCCCACAACATCAAGCCCTCGGGCCTGCTGTATCCCGTCAGGCTTGCCCGCTCCAACAACTGAATCGACAACCTTGGTCAAGACCGGCACACCGTTGACGGCGACGCCGACAGTGAGCGAGCCTCCGCCTGCATGCGTTTTTACATCGTAGTTTACGATGAAACCTGCAATGCTGCCGTCGACCCCAAGGAAAGGCCCCTTCGTGGCACTCGTAGCGGTTCCCTCGAAATCGAAAGACTGCCCGCCCGCGTTTAGTATGATGGGACCGACGAAGCCTTGGGTGAGAACGACGAAATCTCCGTAGATTTCCCCGTCCACCGTCAGGTCGCCATAACAGCGGCTGTCGCCAGTAGCGCTGGCGATCGAGAAGCGGGTTGCGAAGCCCGCATCGCGGTCGCGGACCAACACGTTGCCCCCCGCGTCTAAGGTCAACTCCCCTCCATCGCCAGTTCGAAGAGCAGTATTTGCGATAGAAGAGTAGAGCGTACTGAGAAAACTCACCGCCTGAGTAATCGCTGAGAAGTCAAATATGGAGAGGCCATCGTTCCACATGAGATGTTGGCCCGTGTCCCCCGCGTTCGTATTGATGTAGAGATACCAGTCGTTGTCGGCGGCCCCGGCACCATAGCCGAGATAGACGTTGCCCCCCGACCTTACGTCCCCCGACACGTCAATGAAACCTGTAATATCAACATTCCCATCACCGTCCAGTTGTAATGATGCATCGGGAACCCCATCGCTCGCGCTCAGTTCGCTGTGGCGGTGAAGACCGTCGCCCATCGAATTGTCAGTGAGCGTGGTAAGGTTCGCCCCAGTCCCCGTGGTATCGTGCGAAGCGATGGTGTGGTCAAGGGTGCCCCATGCTGCATCATTTCCATCGGAAAGCAAGGCAAAGGTATTGGCCCCGAGTGCCAACGCCTCCGGAGCACCGGCAGCCGAGCCCCGAACAATCGACCCACGGGCCAATGTCGTATGGTGCGCCCCGATAATCGTGTGGCCAAGACTGGCCCACACTGCATCAAACCCATCGGAAACTAAGCCAAACGCATTAGCCCCAAGCACCAGAGCCTCCGGAGCACCGGCAGCAGAACCGCGAACGATGGACCCACGGGCTAACGTCGTGTGGTGTGCCCCGATGATAGTATGGGCCTCGGCATGATGTTGATCCGACGTAACATTCCCGAGATCCGCATGATCTAAAACGGCATCGACCCAAGCGGCCCCGCTATAGCGTAGGACTTCCCCGGCTACGGCCGCCGTGATAACCACGTCGGTGTGATCCGTGAGCGCGTGAACGCCGCCCGGAAGAATGAAGTCCACAAGGTTCACCGTCCCCGCCGCCGGGCTGTTGAAAACGAGGTTGTTCCCGTCGCGGTGAATCGTGACCGTATCGTTCGGCGCATTCAGCGCGTCGCCAAGGTCCAGTTTATTGATTGTCTGCATTGCCCTTGCTTCCTCTCTATACCGCGCTCTCGAAGACCTCGCGGATTTCCATTGTCGCGTTCTCTTCCCCGCCCACGAGTTCTTCGATAAGTTGCAGGAAGGCCCGCGTCAAAGCCCCCGGCGTTTCCAGGTCAGTCCCGCAGAAGAAAACCACATCCTCAGGGAGGGCGGAATAAGTCAGTGTCGGGTAGGCAGTCCCCTCCTCGGAGACTTGGTAGACCCGCGCGTCGCCGCCGGCCCGGAACTCCAGAACGCGGAAGTAATCCGGTGTTACAAAGGAACTGATGACGATGCGATTCTCCCCCGTGTCGTCATATTCGATCTGCGCCGTCTGCGAGACCTCTGGATCGAACGCCTCCTCGAGGAGTTCCCCCTTGAGCCTCAGGCCATCGACGGACATAATCGCCACCTTGACCCCATCCACGACGCACTCGGCCCGTTGCATCCCGGCCCAATAGTCGATATAGGAACCGCTCGCGGCATGGTTGAAAAGGCGATATCGACGGTCGGTGACGGCGAGCGTGAAGCGTTGCAGGGCTGCGCTGACGTAGGCCGCACCCACGATCCGCCCCACCAGGTTCGTGAGCCGCGTATAATCGTCATCGAGCAAGACGGCATCCCCAACCTCCCAATGAAGCGAACGTCCTGCCGAGGCGGTCAGTTGCATCATCACGCGGTTCTGAGCGAAGTCAGCGACGAACCGGTTGGCAAGTGCCTCAGCAACGTCGTTGTCCCGGACCCACTCAGCCCCATACGTCTCCCGTCGAATTCCCCACGCCTGGGCCTGAGAAAGAGTGTCATCACTCTCGCGGCTCCGGCTGAAACCGAGCGCGCCAGTGAAAGCACGCCGGAAATAGACTGCAATCTGGTTGCGCACAAGATCGATGTGGGTCCGCTCTTTCGTCGGCAGAGAGGTCATTATGGAACGGGAGAGCGTGTAGTTGTCCCCGGTGTCTACGTCCGAGTTGTTCGCGTAGACGTGCGGATAGAAAATGAATCGCCCGCTGTCCATCGTGTAGCGGATCCCCGCATCGGTCACCGCCTGCCGCAGAAGTTCGCGGAGCGTCTGCACTGCGCTGATGCGCCGATCGAATCGCCAGTCGACTACGGGATCGGTGGTCGTGTCTAAGATCGCTGCGGCCAAGCCGGTATGGTCCGCACCAGTGAGGCCGTAGAAATCATCATCTTCGAGGAGCCGGGTGATCGTTTCCTCACTGGAGATCTTGGGCGAGGCCGCCCCGAAGTATCCGCCGACATCGGCCGTCATCTCCGCCGTGTCTTCTGTGACGAGGATGTCCCCCGCGCCCCCGAGGACTTCGACCTGGACAGAGATGTCATAGACTCTGATGATCGTCGTGTTGACCTGATCGGGATAGAGCACCTGCACGCTGAGGGGATTCGCACCAGTGCCGTCGAAGAAATCCCAGCCGCCTGCAGTGCGAACCGTCGACGTGATGTCTACTTCTTGCCGCACGCGGGACGAAAGAACGTTCGCTTCTAAGGGAGTATCAAGCCCAGCAAGAATCGGAGAGAGACCATAGGCCTCCCAGATGATGTCCAAAATTTGAAAATCCATGCACCTACTTCGTGCATTCGGAGTGCTGACCCCAGGAACGTAGTAATTTGAATAACCCAAAATAGCAACAGTTGCCGCTTGGATCTCCGCCGTGCTGTAATCGCCAGTAAGGGTTACAATGCAATGCGTTGTAGTCTCAAAGGCTGGTTGCGTGAAAACCTGATATCCGGAATCGTCTCCGCCGCATTGTAGCCGAATCTGAACTTGTCCAGGCGCAACCGGGCCGTTGACAATCCCATACACGACAACGTCGACTTTGATGAGAGTTGCAATGGTATCAGGCGGAACGTAAAGCGGTGTCACTATCAGCGGTGTCGTCGCGCTAGACGTGTCCCCGGCATCGTGAAAACAGACTTCTATGTTGATCAAACAAGAATTGGTGAAGTTTACCCCGCCGATGTATTTGATAGGATCAGAACCGACCGCCATGCCATTGTGGTATGGCCAGCTAGTGATGTTGTACGCGCAAAATACACCCACCCCGTTGACAGCATAGCCGCTGACGTACTTCCGCCCGATATTGGCAATGAGACTACTGTACCCAGACGTTGCCACAAACATATCGGTCGAATCGTCAGCAGGTGCCCCGGTCGGGAAGATGGTCGGATCGTTGTCCGCCGGGTCCCCCAAGTCCTTGCTGACCTTTTCGACAGCCCCCTCGAAGATATTGATTTCTACCGGGGTCGCCGGGAAGACGTCGCCGCCAGTCTGGTCGAGTTGGTATTCCACGTAGACTTTCGCGCTCTTGATTTCTCCGGCGTTGCCGCTCAGATCATTGTCTTGCGTGACAATCAGGGACTGGTTTTTCTCGATGTAGCCATAGGTGACGTGCTTGTCGTCCCCGGTGTCAACCGCATCCAGCGGGTCCGTAGCCCCGCCGGCCCCATCAGCCCACGATATCGGAGTGTCCAGGTCTTCGAGCAACAGTTGCGTAGTGACACCCGCTGCGGAGATAACCGGCAACGAGTTCGCCTCAATGACTCCGACGTGCTCTTCCCCGTCGTTGATGACGTTGAAGTTCCAATCCGTCACGGGCACCTGCTGCACGCCATTGATCTTGACGTTGTCGATTGAGGCAATATCGATGCGAGAGGCCGTGCCACCGCCAGCATAGGCCCCGTTCCCCACGCTCCCGAAGAGCGTAAACGTGTCTGCGGTCTTGGCGCTGATGGCCCAGAACCCGTTCGCGGCCGTGGTGCCCAAGACCCCTTCGACAAAGACGGTTTCCGCCACCAAGTAGCCGTGCCCCACGATGGTGACGACAATCGGCGTCGCGTTCGTTGCGCCCGTGATAGTCAAGGGCGGTTCCGTCACGGCGTCGGCCACAATGAAACGGTACGTGCTCGGGACCTCGACCACGGCCGCTCCGAAGTAATGGACTGTGGCCACCGTGCCGTCGACGCCACGCACTGCTGGCGTGCCTGCCGTACCAATAGTGTTTACCGGATCGTCGTCTTTGTCTGTGTAGGAAATCTTCTCGTTGTCGATGAGGATCGTGCCGGCTGCGGGGAAGTCGTCCGCAAAAGCAACCTCTATCACCCCGTCATCGTCGTACAGGATTGCGTCGAGCGTCGTGCGAACGCCAGTCGTCACCAGCGGGCAGGGCGACTCCTCCACCTCCCCGAAGATAATCGGAATCATCTGGCCATAGGAACGCGTTGGCGCATCAGCATACAGATCCTCCGTAATGACCCGCCCGATTTCCTTGTCCCCGAGACTCTGAGAGAAGTCGGTGCAGTCGAACCGCACCAGGTTCCCCCCGTCCTGGTAGACAACCACCCACGACTCGATCTGGTACTTGCCCAGCGTCGACCACTCTCCATCATCCAGGGCGCCAGCGGCCCGGAGCACCTGGTACGTTGTCACCGTCGCGCCCGTCGGGTTCTCGTCATCGACGCGGGTCTCGATGTTCTGCACGTCGTTCGGGTCGATCCAGAGCGAGAAGGTCGCGTTGAGAAACGGGCCCGCGTCTACAACGCCAAGGTCGACGCTCCGGGCCGTCTGCGGAAAAGACGCCACGATCGGGACGAACGTCTTCGCGGCCTCGGGATCTATCTCGGTGACGCCCCGCTCCGTGTAATAGATCGTCCCCGAGTCCGGCCACTCGAACTTGATGATGCGCGCGACGGAGTGCCCATCGGCATCGCGCGCGGTCTTCTGTGCTGCCGTGAGTGTCTTCATCGTCAGGCCGTGACGTAGAAATCGAGGTCTTCGAGCATGAAGGAAAGCGTCATCGACGCCGTAATCTTCTGAAGCATCTGCGCCGAATATCCGGTGGTCATCAGCGAAACCTTGGAGACCCGCGAGACTCCGGCGAAGTGGTCATACCACCCGAGGGAAAAGAGTTTGCTGTTGCCGTCGCGATTGGTGACGAGAAAGGTCTTGATGTCGCCCTCGTCGGTTTGGAGAAGCGGGTTGAACGTCAAGTTGAGAGCGCGGTAGGAGTCGGCCTGCTTCATTGGCAACGCAAGGGCTCCCCGCGTGACAAGCGGCGTCGTGCCGAAGACTTCGCGCGGAGCCTGCCCGCCTGTTGCCTCGCCGTAGTTGAAGAAGGCGAACTCGGTCGGCTTCCAGATCTTGAGGCTGGTTGCTGGCGTTGTCTGGACCGCAAGCGAAACCGTGATACCCGCAGCGGTGGAAGCCGTACAGACCCCGAGGTATTGATTCTTTTCGTCGTCCTGGTTGCTCGATAGGACGTGATCTCCCACGATGATCTGGGAACTGGAATTGTTGAAAGTCAGAACCGTGTCGCCAGCCGTCGGCTTGTCGCCGCCCGTGAGAATGTGCTGGTACTGTTTGCCATAGGCTATGATGGGGTCGAAGTAGGTCGACGTTGCTGCAGAGATTCCGTCGAGCAGTTCCAGTTCCCAGTCGATGGGATGGTCTATGGTGATCTGCTCTCCGACCAGCGTAAGGTATTCAAACTT
>DATKYL010000290.1:0-3222 GCA_035528515.1 Acidobacteriota bacterium
GTCGACAATTCCAACGATGACCGCGTCGACCGGTGTCTCGGCAAGGCCGGCGGCGGTGCGGGCGGAAGAGCCGCGGACGATCAGCACCTTCTCCCCTATGCCGGCGCCGACGGTGTCGAGCGCCACCGTGGCGGTCGCCCCACCCGCGGGACCGTCGGTATCGGCGACCAAAAGCAGCTTGTATCCGTTGAGCTTTGCCACCTTCTGGGTGGCGACGACTGTGCCGATGACCGTGACCACATCCATGGAATCCCGCCTGCTCCTATGATGACCAATCCCGTGTCAACCAACGGTGCGGGGTGCGGCCTGTCAAGCATCCTCAAGCTTTGGTGTGGCCGCCCGGGAGACGGGGCCCTATTTTGGACGGGTCTGTGCCGGGAGGCACAACGAAACAACCGACTTTAGGATAACGTACCAAAAAGCGCGGGTTAGAGGTGGCTGACTCCGACGAACGGTTAATCCGAGACGCTCTGGCCGGTGACCAGCAAGCCTATAAGGAGCTGCTGGGCCGGCACCGCCAGTCGATCTATCATGTGATTTTCAAGATCGTCCGGAACGCGGAGGAAGCGGCCGACCTCGTACAGGAGACGTTCATGAAGGCCTTCGGGTCTTTGGCGTCGTACCGGTTCGAGTACCGATTTTCGACCTGGCTGTATAAGATCGCCGCCAACAACGCAATCGACCACCTCAGGAAGAAGCGCATTGAGGCCCTCTCGCTCGACAAGCCGGTCCAGACCTCCGACGGCGAGGTGGCCATGGAGATTCCGGACTGGTCGCACAATCCGGAGGAGGACTTCTATCGCAAGCGCCGGGCCGTCACCGTCCAGGAGGCGATCGACTCACTGCCACCCAAGTACCGCGAGGTGATCGTGTTGCGGCACCGGCAGGACAGGTCGTACGAGGAGATCGCCGAGCAGTTGCACATTCCGGTGGGGACGGTCAAGGCACGGATCTTCCGCGCCCGCGAACTCCTGAAGAAGAAGTTGAAGTCGGTATTATCCTGAACCCGGGAGAGACCACCATGATAATCAGACTCCGAACCCCGATGTGCGTTGCGGTGCTGCTGACACTGATCGCCGGCTCATCCGTTGCGGCGGACAGATCACGGGATGAGTACGAGTTCAACGACACCAAGACGTTCGAGGTCGGCGCCAACCCCGATGTTTCGGTCAGAACGATATCGGGCGATATCACCTACACCGGGAGCGACACGGAGACCGCGACGGTGCGGATGACGATTGTCGTCCGGGCCGACAATGAAGAGGAAGCCGAACGCATCCGTGACGCAATCGATCTCACCCTCGACGGCGGCGACGGTTTTTTGGACCTGAGGGTTGAGTATCCGCACGACGATTTCCATCGGTGGCTGCGTCGCGAATTCGGTAAGAACTGCTCGATCAGCGTGAATTTCGACGTACGCGGCCCCGAGGATGCCGAGGGCGAGTTGTCGAGTGTCTCCGGTGACATCGAACTCGACAATTCCGGCAGCATGGCGGTCGGCACGGTCTCGGGGGACGTCACGGTCGACGACGTCGCAGGTCGCCTTCAGGCCAACTCGGTGTCAGGGAGTGTGACGGTCACCGGTTGCACGGGCCGGGCGCGGACGGAGTCGGTATCCGGCGATATCCTGGTCGAGCGTTGCGGCGGCGATCTGTCGGCCCATTCGACGTCCGGAAACGTTGAGGCGTCCGGTATCGACGGGAGCGTGGACGGCGGTACGGTGTCGGGCCGTCTGATTCTCAGGGACATCGGCGGTGAGGTTTCGGCATCCACGACATCGGGCGACATTACGGTCGAGCACCAAAGCGGCGACCTCACGATCGAGACGATTTCCGGCGACGTCCGTGCGCGGTCGATGTCGGAGGCACGTCTGTCGGCCACGTCCCTGTCGGGGACGATCGAGATTGCCGTGCGCGCTGACGCGATCGGCGAGATTAGCCTCGAGACTTTCAGCGGCGACATCGAGACGGACGCGCCGGTAAAGGTGCGCCGTCAGAGCCGCCGACGGCTCATCGGACGGATGGGTGACGGGAACGGCCGGCTGGAGATTGAGACGCATTCGGGCGATATCATTGTGAGTTCGCTGTAACCTGAGACCGGGGAAGGCATTTGCCAGCGATCAGAAACCAGAGATCGAGAGACGGAGCGATGCGTAGGCAACGGCGGTGGCACGCCGTAACGCTGCTCGCCTGCATCGTCGCTTGCGCGATTGTCGCCCCGGTGGCCGTCGAAGCCGTCGAGGAACGTCCGGTTCATCCTCCGGCACCCACCCCGCGGCCGGATCTGAGCGATATCGAAGCAACTCAGTTGGAGATCGAGAAAGCTCTGCGGGAGCACTTGTCGGTGCAGGCGATGGTCGATTCGGTTCTCGTCGGACTCGAGGCTCTGGAAGTCGGGATACCTCTCCCTCCGGACCCCGCGCCGATCAACGCCGTCGAGATCACCATCGATCCCCTGGGTGGAATCACTCTGCAGGACCGCGACGGCAAGACCTATCATCAATTCGCTGGAATCCCGATTCCGCCTCTGCCGCGGGGGCTGGGAACGACCCGTCTGGAAGACTATCGGGAAGTCACCCACGGCGACGTCGTTCACATCGGCTCGAACATCGTCGTGGAGGAGGACGTCCTCGTCGACGGGAGCGTGACGTGCATCTTCTGCGATGTCACGATCCATGGGGAGGTCACCGGCGCCGTCGTATCCGCCTTCGGCAGCATCAAGGTGGACGGTAGTATCGGCAGAGACGCGCTTGCGCCGTTCGGGCTCGTGCACGTCAAGTCGAGCGGACGCGTCGGCGGCGACGTGGTCGGCTCTCAGATCCAGAAGGAACCCGGCGGGCGCATCGGCGGGATGCGCAGTCAGATTCTCTTCGAGGTTTTCGGCAGCGAGTGGGAATCGATCAGTCGCTATTGGACACAGACGACGCTGACGGTGCTGGTCGTCCTCAAGGTTGTCTTCTGGCTGTTTCTGGCGCTGCTGGCCCACGCGTTGGCCTGCAAGAATATCGTGAGGGTCAAACGGAAGATCGCCGCGTCACCGATCAAGTCATTCTTCGTCGGATTTGCCGTGCAGATTCTCTTTCTTCCGGTTCTGCTGATCCTGATCGTGACGATTGTGGGCATTCCGGTCGCCGTTTTTCTTGTGCCGCTGCTCATCGTGGTGGGACTGGTTCTGGCCTACGCGGCGGCCGGGCTGCTCTTGGGCGAGAAGATCGACCGGAAC